>JBAPMW010000194.1:0-16673 GCA_049278815.1 Hyphomicrobiaceae bacterium | reverse complement strand
ACGCCCGCCAGCCTCACCCCTGCGCCATGCCCGACCGGTGCGCCCAGCCGGCTTCGGGCATCGCAAGAACGAGCAATTCCCGGCTGCCGACGCCAGCCCCGCCCTACTTCTGCCCGCCTGTCCCCTTGGGTGGCAGGCTGGCAGGGGGCGCCGCCGCCTCCCCGCCATCCTCGCTCTCGACCTCGTCGGGAATCGCGTAGCCGCCGCTGAGCCAGCGGGCGAGGTCCACGTCGGCGCAGCGGGGCGAGCAGAAGGGCCGGTAGGCGGCCTCGGTCGGCCGTCCGCAGATGGGGCATTTGCCGTGGCCGGTACTTGCGGAGTGCGCCGCCATGCTACTCGGGGTCCGTCTCGCCCAGCCTGAGCCAGTTGAAGTGGATCGGAAAGCCCTCCCCCATCAGCATGTTGACCGTCTCGGTCAGGGGCAGGCCGACCACGTTGGTGTAGGAGCCCTTGATCTTCTGCACGAAGCAGCCGGCGAGCCCCTGGACGGCATAGCCGCCCGCCCGTCCCCGCCACTCGCGCGAGGCAATGTAGGCCTCCATCTCCTCCACCGTGAGGCGCTTGAAGCGCACCCGCGTATCGATCACCTTCAGGCGCACCTTGTCCTCGGGGGTGATGAGGCACAGGCAGGTGAGGACCCGGTGCGCCCGGCCCGAGAGGAGGCGCAGGGCGGCGTAGGCCTCCTCCACGAACCGCGGCTTCACCAGGATGCGCCGCCCCACCGCCACGATGGTATCGGCCGCCAGCACGTGGGCGTCGGCGATGTCCTTGTCGTTGGCGATGGCGTCGCGGCCGGCCAGCGCCTTGGCGCGGGCGAGGCGGGTGACAAGCGCCCGCGGCATCTCGCCTTTCCTGGGGGTCTCGTCGACGCTCGTCGGCCGCACCGCGTCGGGCTCGATGCCGGCCTGGGCCAGCAGGGTGAGCCGGCGCGGCGAGGCGCTGGCCAGCACGAGCTTGGGCTTCAGGCCGACCCTGCGTCCGGCCGCCTGCTTGGTGCGGGCCAGCTCCTCGCGCAGGGTCTCGCGCCTGGGGCTGTCGGTCCGCGTGAGCACGCTCAGCAGTCCCCCCCGCGTGGCGGTCATGGGCTCCGGCTCCGGTCTTTCTCGCCTGCGATCGGGCGCGACATTGGCCACGGCGGGCCGCGAAAATCAAGGGTGACACGCCGGGGCAGGTACGGATCAGGCCCGCACCAGCCGACCCAAGGCGGCGATGCCCCGGTCGATCTCCGCCTCACCGGGGAGCGAGTAGCTGAGGCGCAGCGTGTTGCGGCCGCGGCCGTCGAAGAAAAAGGCGCCGCCGGGAACGAACGCCACGTTGGCCTCTTCCAGGGCGCGCTGCAGCAACCCGGCGGCGTCGATGCCTTCCGGCAGCGTCGCCCAGGCGAACAGCCCACCCGCCGGACGGGTCCAGGCGACGCCCGCCGGCATGTATCGTTGCAGCGCCGCCAGCAGCCAGTCGCGCCGCTGCCGGTAGTGCGCGCGGGCGCGCGCCACCTGAGCGTCGAACACCGCCTCGGCCAGGCGGTGCATGACCATCTGGTTGACGGTGGCGCTGTTGAGGTCGGACGCCTGCTTGATCAGCACCAGGCGCCGCACGATCGCCCTCGGCGCCACGATCCAGCCCACGCGCAGGCCCGGCGAGAGCACCTTCGAGAAGGTGCCGCAGTACACCGCGCGGGCGCGCTCGATGCTGCCGCGGCGCGCGATCTCCAGCGCCAGGACCGGCGGCGGCGGCGCGCCGTCGAAGCCCAGCATGGCGTAGGCCGCATCCTCGATGACGGGGATGTCGAGCTCAGCCGCCATGTCGAGCAGCCGTTCGCGCGCCGCCAGCGACAGTGTCAGACCGGTCGGATTGGCATAGCTCGGCACCACGTAGGCGAGCTTGACCTCGCCGCCGGCGCGCCGCGCGGCGTCGGCATAGCTGGCGGGCGTGCGGTTGCCGTGCTCGAGGCGCAGCTCGTCGTAGCGGGGCTCGCAGCCGGAGAAGGCCTGCAGGGCTCCGAGATAGGTGGGCGCCGTCACCAGGGCCGTGTCCCCGGGCGAGAGCAGCAGCCGGCCCAGGAACTCCAGCCCCTGCTGCGAGCCGCAGGTGACGACGATGTTGTCGGCCTCGCAGGGCACCCCCAGGGTGCCCATGTGCCGGGCGATCCACCGGCGCAGGGGCAGGTAGCCCTCGCTCACCGAGTATTGCAGCCCGCCCCTGGCCGTGCCGGCATCCCCCAGCACGGCCGCATAGGCCGCCTTCGTCTCCTCCAGCGGCAGCAACGCCGGAGCGGGAATGCCGCCCGCGAACGAGACGAGGCCGGGGCGGTCCACGAGCTTCAGAAGCTCGCGGATCTCCGAGGCCGCCATGCGTCCGGCCCGCCGCGCATAGCGCGGCTCCCAGGCCGCCGGGTGCGCGGGGTTGGTCACGGGGTGCGGCTCCAGGGTTGTCCCTCTGGGGTCTATTATGTCAGCAATACTGACCTATTGGCAAGAGGCCAGGAGCAGCGCGGCCACGCCTGAGCGGGGACCGGCTGGTAACGCCTAAGCAGCTCTCGCCGCCGGCCCAAGGGCATGCATTCCGGCAACGTCAGTCTTAGCCTGAACATGCCGGAGGACGGCCGGAGGAGGCGTGCCATAGGCGGGCCTCGGATAGACACCCTCGGCACGTCTCCTGTACCCCGGATAGCTGCCGAATTTGTTGCACCGCCGAGATTTTCTGCCTCGTGCCAGAAGCCGCAATTCATCATGGCTGATGATTTGTATAGGGGTGGCTATTTGGACACAGATGAGAAGCGGAGGGTAGCCATGGCTCCGCCGGCCTCGCTCCTCCCGAGCTTCAGCACTCCCCCGTATGCAGCAGCAATCTCGCGCGTAATGGCCAAGCCAAGGCCTAGGTCCGTAGGCCCGGCAGCTTCGTGCGAGGCCTCAGCGCCGCTCGATCCGCCGTTGGCTTCCAAACCTGCAAAGCCAGGGCCATCGTCGGCGATGGTGATCTGAAGCGCGCCATCGCGCAGCGTGGCAGAGGCCGAGACACTCGATCTCGCCCACTTGTGGGCATTCTCGATCAGGTTGCCGAGCATCTCCTCCAAGTCTTCGCGGTCGCCAACGAACACCGCGCCTTCCGCGACCGAGACCGACTGCGACAGACTGCGTGCGGAGTGGGCGTGGCCAAGCGCGAACATCAGATCCGATACAATCTCGGCGACTGGCACCCTTGTCGCGAACGCCGATGATCCCGACAAAACGCGAGCCCGCTTCAGGTTGTGATCGATCTGGCGCTGCATGGCCGACACGGCATCGAGCACCCTCCTGTCAGGGCCCCGTTCTTGGCCACTGGTCCGAGCCGCGATCAACGCCAACGGCGTCTTGAGGGCATGAGCGAGTTTGGCGGCTCGGTCCCGATAACCGATCACGAGGCTCCGGCTTTGCCCAAGCAGCTCGTTGATCGTCGTTGTCAGACGGGAAAGCTCGACGTAGCCGCTCGGCGGCAATACCGGGATACCCCCATCTCTCAACCGCTCTATGTTGTCCACAAGCTCCTTTAATGGCGCGAGGCTCCGGTTGACCCGCCACCACAACACACCGGTCAGGACCAACCCGAGCGCGACCAGTCCGGCGACAAGCGGCACCATGTCGGCGAGCACCACACGGTCAACACCGGATTGCGGGCCGGCAACTGTTACCGAGAGGGGCGGCGACGTCCCCTCCGGCATTTGCTCGATCATGACGACGCGCAGCGTCTCGCCGCGCGGTCCGGCAATCTTGTGCTGGCCGCGCACCATGGCTCGCGGCAACTCGTAGGTCACGAGCGAGCGAGAACGTGCGACGATACCGTCCTTCTCGCGAATGAGCCAATACCAGCCGGATAGGCGCTGGTCGTACTCGGCGTTGTCGGGCAGCCACTCGATGACAAGCGTGCCGTCCTTATCGTGCCACAATCCAGCCAGAAGAAGAAGGGCATCCTGACGCAAGCGCGAGTCGAACCCCTGCTCGATATGGACTTTTAGAAGCATGGCCGCGGCGCCGGTCGCGACCAGCATGACGAGGCTGACCGACAGCGCGGCGACGGCGACGATGCGACGGCCCAATGACCGGTCAGGGCTCATGGCCGGCTCTCAGGGCATAGCCTTCGCCGCGCACACTTTCGATCCGGGCCGCGCCGATTTTCCGGCGGAGGCGGCCGATGATGACCTGGAGGGAATTGAAGTCGCGATCCCCGTCGCGGCCGTAGACATGCTCGCTCAGCTCGGTATGGCTCACGACGGCGCCGCGCCGATGCAGCAGATATCGCAGTACGCGGCCCTCGAACGCGGTCAGCCGCAAGGGCAGGCCGTATTGACTAATGGTGCCTGACGCGGTCTCCAGAGACAGGCCGGCGATCTCGACATGGGTCTGGCCATGGCCCGCACCGCGCCTGATCAGCGCAAACAGCCTCAGCACCAGTTCCTCGTTGCGGAACGGCTTGCGCAGGAAGTCGTCGGCGCCGGAGCGGAATCCCGCCACGAGATCAGCGAAGCGATCGCGCGCAGTGAGGACCAGGACCGGCAGGTCAACCGACCGCTGCCTCCACGCCGACAGTACGGCGAGCCCGTCGATGCCCGGCAGGCCGAGGTCGAGCACGGCGACGTCGTAGGTCTCGATCTCCCCCCACTCAAGCGCATGCGCTCCGTTCTCGCAGACATCGACGACAAGCTCGGCGCGCCGTAGCACAGTGGCGATCTCCTCCGCCAGCGGCCGGTCGTCCTCGACAAGCAACACGCGCACGTCACGGCTCCCTTCACGTCCCGATGCGAGCGGCGAGGCAACGCCTATCTCACCCAGACCTGCCTGTAGATATATCCTGCGTGGTCGATGTGCAGCTCGACCAATTCGCCGGCGTGATTGCGGCTCAACAGCCGGACGTGATGCAGCCTCACCTCCAGTTCGTCGAGTGGGTCGAAGCCTGCGCGCCTGGCAACGTCGAGATAGTCGCTGCGCGACAATGCGCGAGAAGCAACGACGGCTTCCCGGTCGTGCGCTGCGTCCTCGATCTCATCGATTCGTCCGAACCGGTCGAACGACACGAACACCGTGCGGCCGTTGGCCATGCGCGCCATGATCTCGGTGTGGCGCGTTTTGCGCACAGGCAGACCGATCGGCGTCAATTGCCGCGCAGCGAGCGCAGCCATGATGTCGCCATGCCCGACTGCGCGTGTGCGGATCGTGCCTGCGTAGTCGTACAAGACCGAACCATCCGCACCGGCGACGCGCCGCGCCAACAACGTCCGCTGCGCCAAGCTGCCCGTGGCCGACACCTTATCACCAGGCGATACGGTTAGCGGCGCCAATATGCCTGCCGGATCGAGGAGAATCCGTCCTCGATCAGTCTCCACGATGAAGCGGCTGCCGAAGACCTCGGCGACCTTGCCCTCGATCGTGATCTCGGCGGACTCGGCAGCGTCTTGCCCGAAAGCCTTAGGGACGTTCAGAGCGAGGCCGAGCACGACCGCGCCCAGGAATGCCAAGACAGCCACGAACGCGGATGCGAAGAGCACGAGCGCGGTATTTCGCTCCGCGCTAGACCAGTTTTTCATAGGGCGTCCTCCCGTGCGATTGGAGAAGCAGGCAACGCATCCTCCCTACGACAATCGCACTGAATGGAGACCGGGTCCGGCCGTTCAACTTCGGTTCAGCAAGCGGGCGCGGATCGACAGGGCCGGGCATAGGGGAAGGGCGCCGGAGACGGAGCAAGTCCCTTTGAGACCTGCCGGAATTTCTGCACGGCCGAAGACTTCAAAGTCGTGTCATCGGTGTCCGGTGAACGCCGTCCCGCAGCAAGGCATCGAAAGCGGACGCACGGTACGTTGGCTTGAGCATTCGCTGACCTGGGGAACGCCCGCCACCTACCCCCCCGGCACCAGCCGCAGCACCCGGCCCTGGGGGCCGTCGGTGAGGAGCCACAGGGCGCCGTCGGGGCCGGCGGCGACGTCGCGGATGCGCTCGCCGAGGTCGGCGAGCAGCACCTCCTCGCCCGCCACCTTGTCGCCGTCGAGGACGAGGCGGTGCAGGCGCTGCCCCCGCAGGGCGCCGACGAAGAGGCTGCCCTTCCACTCCGGGAAGCGGTCTCCCGTGTAGAAGGCCATGC
Source organism: Hyphomicrobiaceae bacterium (assembly GCA_049278815.1). Lineage (GTDB taxonomy): Bacteria > Pseudomonadota > Alphaproteobacteria > Rhizobiales > Hyphomicrobiaceae > AWTP1-13. The sequence goes on along the minus strand of JBAPMW010000194.1, from coordinate 10,565 downwards.
CCGAGGGGGCGATCGACGGGTCCCAGTAGTACACCGGCTGCTCCAGGCCCGCCTTGGCGGTGCCTTCGCCGATCCTGAAGCCGGTGTAGTCGCGCCCGTAGGTGATGACCGGCCAGCCGTAGTTCTTGCCGGCCGCCGGGATGTTGAGCTCGTCGCCGCCGCGGGCGCCGTGCTCGATGGTCCACAGCTTGCCGGTGCCGGGGTGCAGGGCCGCGGCTTGCACGTTGCGGTGGCCGTAGCTCCAGATCTCGGGCCGCGCGCCGGCCTGCTTGACGAAGGGATTGTCCGGCGGCACCGAGCCGTCCGGCCGGATGCGGACCACCTTGCCGTGATGGGTGCCGAGATCCTGGGCTTTGTCGCGCTCGCCGCGCTCGCCCAGGGTGATGAACAGGTTGCCATCGCGCGCGAAGACGAGGCGCGAGCCGAAATGGACGTTGCCGCGCCCTTCGGGCTGCTGGCGGAAGATCACCTTCACGTCGTCGAGGCGCGCCGTCTCGCCGCTCGTCGCCAGCTTGCCCCGCGCCACGGTGGTGGCACTGCCGCCGCCCTCGCGCCTCTCGGCGTAGGAGAAGAAGATGACCCTGGAGGCGGCGAAGTCGGGGGCCAGCGCCACATCGAGAAGGCCGCCCTGTCCCGCCGCCTGCACCACCGGCACGCCCTCGACCGGCGGTGACACCCGACCGTCCTTGCCGATGAGGCGCAAGCGCCCGCGGCGCTCCGTCACCAGCAGCCGCCTGTCGGGCAGAAACGCCAGGCCCCAGGGGTACGCCAGCCCCTTGGCGAAGGTTTCCACCTTGACGGCCCGCTTGGTGGTCCGCGCCGGAGCCTTGGTCTGCTGCTGGGATTCGCCAAGCATGGGCAGGGCGAGGAGAAAGGCGAGAGCGACGACGAGCCTGGCTGCCATCGGCGGATTCTCCTTTTTTTCGAGTCTGGCGCAAACCCGCAACTGGATTGGTCCTTATAGTCCAAATAGTCCAGATTGGCGGCCAAGGATGTGACCTCAAATCCGATCCCGGCCAGCGCGATTGTCTTGCTCCACCGCCTCGCCATATAAGGGCGCATGTCAACGTCCATCCCGTTCCGGAAGATGAACGGTCTCGGCAACGAGATCGTGGTGGTCGACCTGCGCGGACGCAAGGGGCTTGGCCGCGCCGTGGTGGGCGCCATCGGCCGCGGCGCCTTGCCGCGCTTCGACCAGATGATGGTGCTGCACGACCCCGAGACGGCGGGAACCGACGCCTATGTCCGCATTTATAACAGAGACGGCTCGGAGGCGGGCGCCTGCGGCAACGGCATGCGCTGCGTGAGCTTCCTCGTGTCGGACGCGACGGGCCGCAAGGCGCTCAGGTTCGAGACCGGGGCTGGCGTGCTTGAGGCGCTGGTGACCGACGCCGGCCGCATCGCCGTGGACATGGGGAGCCCGCGCTTCGGCTGGCGCGACATCCCCCTGGCCCAGCCCTTTCAGGATACGAAAGCCATCGATCTGCGCATCGCCCAGCCGGGCGGACCGGAGCTCGCCTTGCCATCGGTGGTTAACGTCGGCAACCCGCACGCCGTGTTCTGGGTCGACGATCTCGACGCCTGCGATCTGGCGTATCTCGGTCCCCGGCTGGAGACGCATCCGCTGTTTCCGGAGCGCGCCAACATCTCGCTGGCCCACGTGACATCGCCGCGGACCATTACCGTGCGCACCTGGGAGCGCGGCGCCGGCCTTACCTTGGCGTGCGGCAGCGCGGCCTGCGCAACCGCAGCTTGCGCGGCCCGCAAAGGGCTCGCCGAGCGGCGCGTCACAGTGACACTCCCTGGCGGACCGCTGGAGATCGAGTGGGGCGCCGACGACCGCATCTGGATGACAGGCCCGGTGCAATTCGAGCACGAGGGCGTCCTCGACCTCGTCGAGGCGGCGTGAGCCGATGAGCGCCAGGCCCCCCTCTCCCCGCGCTACGCCAACCTCGCCACGCGCTCCCGTAGGTTGGGTCAAGCGAAGCGCAGACCCAACGCAGACGACACACGGCGACGGCGACATTGTTTGTGTTGGGTCTTCGCTAGCGCTCGACCCAACCTACGATCCTCACCCTGGCCCTCTCCCCGCAAGCGCGGAGAGGGAATCCGGGCACCACCCGCCTCCAGGCAACCCTCAATCTTCCCCCGTCCGCGTCGTCACTATGGGCTGCCGCCTCAATGCCTACGAATCCGAGGCCATGCGCCGGCATGCGCAAGCCGCGGGCCTCGACGACACGGTGATCGTCAACACCTGCGCCGTCACCGCCGAGGCGGTGCGCCAGGCGGCGCAGACCATCCGCCGGCTGCGCCGCGAGCGCCCCAACGCCCGCATCGTCGTTACCGGCTGTGCCGCCCAGGTCGAGCCCGGCCGCTTTGCCGGCATGGCCGAGGTGGACGCCGTCATCGGCAACGCCGAGAAAATGCGGGCCGAGACGTTTCGGGCCTTGGGCGTGGCCGGCAGCCCGCGCGTCATCGTCAACGACATCATGTCGGTGCGCGAGACCGCGTCGGCCATGATCGACGGCTTCGGCTCGCGGGCGCGCGCCTTCATGCAGATCCAGAACGGCTGCGACCACCGCTGCACGTTCTGCATCATTCCGTTCGGCCGCGGTCCGTCGCGCTCGGTGCCGGCCGGCGAGGTGGTGGCGCAGGCGCGCCGCCTGGTGGAGGAGGGCTACCCCGAGATCGTGCTGACCGGGGTCGACATCACCGCCTACGGCCTCGACCTGCCGGGGCGCATGCATCTCGGAGGGCTTGTCCGCCACATCCTGCGCCATGTGCCGGAGCTCAAGCGGCTCCGGCTGTCGTCCATCGACCAGGTCGAGGCCGACAAGGGGCTGCTCGACGCCATCGCCGAGGAGCCGCGCCTGATGCCGCATCTGCATCTCTCCTTGCAGTCCGGCGACGATATGATCCTGAAGCGCATGAAGCGGCGCCACACCCGCGCCGATGCCGTGCGGTTCTGCGCCGAGGTGCGGCGCCTGAGGCCCGACGTCGCATTCGGCGCCGACCTGATCGCCGGCTTCCCGACCGAGACGGAGGCGATGCTGGACGGGTCCCTGCGGCTCATCGACGACTGCGGCCTCGCCTTCCTCCACGTCTTCCCGTTCTCGGCCCGGCCCGGCACGCCGGCCGCGCGCATGCCGCAGGTGGCCGGCGCCACCGTCAAGGAGCGCGCGGCCAGGCTGCGGCGCAAGGGACGCATGGCGCTGGCGGGCTACCTGGAAGCGCAAGTGGGCCGCACGGCGGAGGTGCTGGTGGAGCAGCCGGGCCTCGGTCGCACGGCGAGCTTTGCGGAGGTGGAGATGGCGCCCCACCTCGCAGAGGCTGGCGCCCTTGTGAACGTGCGTGTCACTGCAACCGACGGCTCCCGCTTGCGCAGCGCGCCCGATGCCCCCAACTGTGCGCCGTGACCGACAAACCTGCCAAACGAGGCGGCTTCTTCGCGGCGTTCCGGCGCGTATTCTCGCGCGAGGAGCAGCCGGCGCCTGCGGCGGAGCCGACTCCGGTCGTGGGGAGCCCGCCACCTCCGCTTCAGCCGGCCGAAGCGCCGGGCGCCGCAGCGCGGGTGGCGGAGGTCGAGGCCCCGCCCGTCGAGCCCTTCATCGTCGAGCCGCACATCGCCGGCGGCCCTCCTGACCCGGCCGCCGTTCAGCCTCCCTACGATGACCTCCCGCCTCAAGTGGTGCTCCCGAGGGAGCCGGAGCCGCCAGAGCCAGCGTCAGAGCCAGGGCCCGCGCCTCAACCCAGGAGGCCGAGCTGGCTCCATCGCCTCAGGCAGGGGCTCGCCAAGACCTCCAACGAGCTGGCGCAGAACATCGCCGGCATTTTCACCAGGCGCAAGCTCGATGCCGAGACCCTGGGGGAGCTTGAGGATCTGCTGATCCAGGCCGACCTCGGCGTCGAGACCGCTGCGCGCATCGCCGACGCCCTGGCGAAGGGCCGCCACGACAAGGAGATTTCCACCGAGGAGGTGCGCGCCGTCCTGGCCGCGGAGGTGGAGCGCGTGCTGGCCCCTGTGGCGCAACCGCTGCTGATTGCCCGTGGCGAGGGCGTGCAGGTCGTGCTCGTCGTGGGCGTCAACGGCACCGGCAAGACCACCACCATCGGCAAGCTCGCCCGGAGCCTCGCCAGCCAGGGCAGCAAGGTGATGATGGCCGCCGGCGATACCTTCCGTGCGGCCGCCATCGACCAGCTCAGGATCTGGGGCGAGCGGACCGGGGCGGAGGTGATCGCCCGCAACGTCGGCGCCGACGCTGCCGGCCTTGCATACGACGCCCTGACCCAGGCGCGCGCGCAGGGCTGCGATGTGCTGCTGATCGACACCGCCGGCCGCCTTCAGAACAAGCAGGCGCTGATGGATGAGCTGGAGAAGGTCATTCGCGTCGTGCGCAAGATCGATCCCACAGCGCCGCACCATGTGCTCCTGGTGCTCGATGCGACCACAGGTCAGAACGCGCTTAACCAGGTCGAGGTTTTCAGGGACAAGGCCGGCGTCACGGGTCTCGTCATGACCAAGCTCGACGGCACGGCCAGGGGGGGCATCCTGGTCGCGATCTCGGCCAAATTCGGCCTGCCGGTGCACGCGATCGGCGTGGGCGAGGGCGTGGACGACCTTTCCGAGTTCGATGCCGCCGAGTTTGCACGTGCCATCGCCTTGGGCTAGACCGGGTAAAAAAGAGGCAAGTGGGGAGGGGAGGGCTCGCACAGAGCCACCTGAAGGAAGAAAAGTGACAATTGAAGCGATGCCTGGACGCAGGTGGCAATTTCCCTTCAACGCGGAGCAGACCGTCAGCGTGCTCGGCGAGATCGGGCCGCTGGTGGCGATGTTCGTGGTCAACGGCACCCACGGGATCAAGGCCGGCTGCTGGGCGCTTATCATCGCCACAGTGGTGTCCCTGGTGGTGAGCTTGTGGGTGCTCGGCCGTCCGCCGGTCATGCCGTTCATCGCCGGCAGCGTCAGCATCTCATTCGGTACGCTCGCCTTGATCACCGAGGATCCCATGTGGGTGCAGATCAAGGTCACGATCTTCAACACCCTGGTCGCAACGACACTGTGGATCGGGCAGAAGACCGGCCACGACTTCTTCAAGTTCGTCTTCGGCAAGACCTTCCACTACACCGACGAAGGCTGGCACAAGTTCACGCGCAACGTGGCGCTGTTCTTCCTCGCCACCGCCATTGCCAACGAGACCGTGCGCCTCGGCTTCGACGATTTCGAGATGTTGGCACTCAACCATCTCTTCACGGGCATCGACATCTGGGTCCTCTTCAAGATCTTCGTGGTGATGCCCCTCACTGGGGCTTACTTCTGGTGGCAGGCGCGACTCATGCAGAAGTACCGCCTGCCCCACCCCAACGCAGCAGCCAAGGACGCGGCCTGAGCAAGACCGCGCAATTTGCGGATAGCTATTGAGCCATGAACCAAGAGGCCACCCCCGCCAGCCGGCCACAGGCCGGGCATTCCTCGGCCAAGATGCTGACCGACTTCGGCCCGCTCGTCGTGTTCCTGGTCACCTACGCGGCGGCGGAGTGGCTCCAGCCGGAGGCCGGCATCTACTGGGCCACCGGCGTGCTCATGGTCGCCACCGTTGCCGCCCTCGCGGTTTCGCGCGTGTTGCTTGGGCGCTACTCGCTGCCGGCGTTGGTGACGGCAGTGCTGGTGGTGGTGCTTGGCGGGTTCACGTTCTGGCTGCAGGATCCCCGTTTCGTGATGATCAAGCCTACCATCGCCAACCTCCTGTTCGCCGGGGTGCTCGGCGTCGGTCTCATGATGGGCCGCAACCTGCTCAAGCTGCTGATGGGCGAGATGCTCAAGCTCACCGACGAAGGCTGGCATAAGCTCACGATCCGCTGGATCGGCTTCTTCCTGGCGGTGGCCCTGCTCAACGAGATCGTGTGGCGCAACTTCTCGCAGCCGACGTGGGTCATCTTCAAAGTCCTGGGCATTCTGTCGCTGACCGTGGCGTTTGCCGTGGCGCAAGTGGGCCTCATCAAGCGCTACGAGGCCAAGGGCGGGGACGCCGTCTCCTAGAGCGCTTTCCACTCGATTGTGGATCGCGCCAGAACGTGCCAGGACGTGGACGTGCATGCGGTACCAATCTCGGCGCGGTGGGCGCCTCGCGTGTCCCACCCACCGAAGTCATCCCTGCGCCGCGGGCGACCGTCAGGGCGCGCGCGGGAACAGGCCGGGACCCATGCACCTCGAAAACAGCTCCCACCTGTCGTTTTCGCGCCACCCGGCAGCTGCGGAGCCGTCATGCCTGCCGTCCGATCCGAGAGCAAGCTCGCAGGTGCATGGATCCCGGCCTGGTCCCGCTCGCCCGCTGCGCAGGCGATCGGCGCCGGGATGACGTAGAGGAGAGCGACCTGTTTTGACCGCCGGTCGGTCGTGCAGATGGATTGCTCCGCCTCATATCGCCCGGAAAACGCTCTGGCAGGTAAATGCTCCCGGCCGCCTCTGCCCTAAAGTGGGATGACGCGTGCCAATTATCGCGATGACACGCCCCTATTTCCTCTGTAGCCAACATAAGACTGCTTTCTACAGATAGTCTGGTGGCTTCAGGGTCACACACATAATCTCGCGACTTTGAATAGATTCAACCAGATCGCGCAATACCGACCATCTGCAACCTTTTGAGGTGGCAGGACGAGAGCGGGCCCCCCGGAAATTGCCGCAACTGTTGGCCGCGGGCTGACGGATGCACGCGCCATGCCGTGAAAATTGGCCCCCTGACAGCTATCGGATGCATACTTAAGTGGGACACTTCGTCTCAAAGAAAAGGATGACATGTCAACAAATCACGTGTAGTCTTACATAAGACTGACCCGCCACGGATCGTCTGCCGGCTTGGCGATTGCGCCCGCCAGCGCACGCGGAAGGTCCGGGATTTCAAGCTCAATACGGGGCGCTCTGGACCAACTATGAAGCGCGACACAAACGATCGCCTCGGCCGCTCGCCCATCCACCTGCTGCACAGGGCGGGGCAGTGCGCCGGCGACATCTTTCACACAGAGATGAAAGTGGACGGCCTCACGCCGCGCCAGCTTGCGGTGCTCGTCACGGTGGCCCAGAACGAGGGCCTCAGCCAGACCGGCTTGGTGGAGCGCACCGGCATCGACCGGTCGACGCTGGCTGACATCGTGCGACGCATGCAGCGCAAGGGGCTGTTGCAGCGCCGCCGCACCAAGGAGGACGCCCGCGCCTACGCGGTGAAGCTGACGGACGAGGGCCGCAAGGCCCTGCGCACGGCCGAGCCCTTGGCCCGGAAGGTCGACGACCGCATTCTGGATGCGCTTCCCGACCGGCAGCGCGACCAGTTCATCAACGGTCTGGTAGCCATCGTCGGCCAGCTGCAGAAGCTCTCGCCGCAAAGCTGAGAGGATCGTAGGGTGGGTTAGGGCCGAAGGCCCGTAACCCACCATTGGCAGTCCGCCACGTTTGCCGCGAAACGGCGAGTTACGCGCTAACCCGCCCTACGCTAGTGCACCGCCGCGCCGGCGGCGGTCTCGTCGCGGCGGGCGGCCTTCTGCACGGCCGCCTGCACCTTCTCGAAGGCGCGCACCTCGATCTGGCGGATGCGCTCGCGGCTGACGCCGAACTCCTCCGACAGGTCCTCCAGCGTCGCCGGGTCCTCGGCCAGTCGGCGCGCCTCGAAGATGCGCCGCTCGCGCTCGTTGAGCGTGGCCATGGCCTTGGCGAGGTAGGCCCTGCGCTGCGACAGCTCCTCGGACTCGACCAGCCGCTCCTCCTGGTCCGGCGCCTCGTCCACCAGCCAGTCCTGCCACTCGCCGCCGCCCTCCATGTCCGCGCGCACGGGTGCGTTGAGCGAGGCGTCGCCGCCGAGCCGGCGGTTCATGGAGACGACATCGTCCTCCGGGACGCCAAGCGTGGTGGCGATCTTCTTGACCTGGTCGGGCCGCAGATCGCCGTCCTCCAACGCCTTGATCTGCCCCTTCATGCGGCGCAGGTTGAAGAACAGCTTCTTCTGCGCCGCCGTGGTGCCCATCTTCACGAGGCTCCAGGAGCGCAGGATGTATTCCTGGATCGAGGCCCTGATCCACCACATGGCATAGGTGGCGAGCCGGAAGCCCTTGTCGGGCTCGAAGCGCTTCACCGCCTGCATCAGGCCGACGTTGCCCTCGGAGATCACCTCGCCGATCGGCAGGCCGTAGCCGCGATAGCCCATGGCAATGCGCGTCACCAGGCGCAGATGCGAGGTGACGAGCTTGTGGGCGGCGTCGGAATCCTCGTGCTGCTGCCAGCGCTTGGCCAGCATGAACTCCTCCCCCGGCTCCAGCATCGGGAACTTGCGAATCTCTTCCAGATACCGCACCAGGCCGCCCGAATCGGCCGCAATCGTCGGAAGCTTTGCGATCATCTCTCCGTCCAGCGGGCGCTTGCATTATGGCGCCGGCTGCTCCAGTCGGTCCCCACCGGACCGCTCGCATTATAACAACGTCCGGAACGCACGGTTGCTGACACCTGTGCACGAATGCTGCACGTTACCGTGTTGCTAGGGTAACGGGCGATCACGCGTTGGTAAGTCTTTGCGATCCCGTAGGTTCCGTGGCGCTCGAAAGCAGTATTTGTCGCCTCAGGGACAGCCTGAATGGTCGATGTGGAAACCTTGCATGGCGAACCAAGTCAGAGTTGCATTGTTCATGACGGCCAGTATCGCATGTGGCGGCTGCCATTTCAAGGCTTAGGCAGCGCAGAGCCTCGCAACAAGAAGACCCTCGCACAAGAGGCTTGCCGGCTCGGCAGCTTTCGAAGCGAGCCTGCCGCAGTATCAAGGCGCGGATACGCCCCCTCAACACCCCGCCAACGGCGAGCTCCCCGCCAGATCGACCGCATCCGGGGCCGCATCCGGCGACACCACATACCGCCCCCGGCAGACCGACACCCTGGGCGGCAGCCGCGTGGCCTCGAAGGCGTCGTACCCGGCCTTGAGGTCGCGCCAGAACAGCGCCAGCGTCGGGCGGTTGCGCTCAGCCAGCCTCTCCTCGGTCATGCGGAACGGGAAGATGTGCACGTGGATGCGGGGCTGGCCGGCCCTCAAGGCCGCCGTCACCAGGCGCCAGATCTCGTCGATGACCGGGTCGGTCATGGCGTAGCAGCCGACCGAGCCGCAGCCGCCGTGCACCATCAGGTAGCTCCCGGTGCGGCCGTAGGCGCGGTCCAGCGCGTTCGGGAAGCCGAGGTTGAAGGAGCGGTGCCAGCGGCTGTTGGGGTTCAGGGCGGGGGCATCAACCGTATAGAAACCTTCCGGCGCCTGCCGGTCTCCCTCGTAGAGCTTGGGGCCGAGCGCGCCGGACCAGCGGCAGATGGGGTAGGTGGCGAACAGCTCGAAGCGGTCGCCGCGCTTTGTCCAGAGCTCCAGCTCGAACTCCAGCTTGAAGATGCGGATGAACACCGGCGCGCCCAGGGCGACGCCGTGCTCTGCCAGACGTCGGTCGAAGGCCGCAAGATCGGGCGTGCCTGGCAGAGGCGTGCCGGCCCGCGCCAGGGCGCGCCGCCACGCGCGCTCCCGCTGGATCTGGAGGCCTTCCCAGTCGACGAGAGTCAGGGCCAGGGCGAGCAGCGCCACCGAGACGCAGGCCGCAAGGCCCGCGACCACGAGCCAGCGTCTACGCCGCCGGCTGGCGAAGGGCGGGCTCGGGTGGCCCGGGGTGCCTGGGGTGCCCGGGGTGCCCCGGCTGGTGGCGGTCACCGTCCGGCGCTGTCGCCGAGGCCGAGGCCGGGCAGCAGGCGCTCCCACCAGCCGGAGATGGCCTCCGGAATGGCCCCGGAAACGGAACGGGGCGCCTTGGTCAGGCCCATCGTCGGCGCATCCGGCTGGCCGGCGTCGGCGCGCTGGTCGCCCGGCGGTGGCGTGAAGGGGCTCGGCTTGGGGTGCCGGAACGCAGGGCAGGCGGCCGACGGGTTCAGCCTGGCCGGATCGCCCCTCGACATCTTCACGTTGACCACATAGCGCCGGTTGCACACGGCGACGGTGGGCACCTGGCGCGTCAACTCGAAGTAGTCGTAGCCCTGCTTCAAGGTGCGCCAGAAGCGCGCCCACTCGCTCTTGGCATGGCGCGCCATGTTGGCCTTGGTCATGCGGAACGGGAAGGCGTGCACGTGCACGACGGTCTGGCCGCCGTCGAACGCCTCGCGCACCAGCGCGTACAGCTCCTCCATCAGCGCGTCGGTCATGGCGTAGCAGCCCGACGAGCCGCAGCCGCCGTGCAGCATGAGCGCGTCGCCGGTGCGGCGGTTGGACTTGTCGTAGGGGTTCGGGTAGCCGAGGTTGATGGCCAGGTGATACTGCGACTTGGGGTTCATCTGCGGCTGGGCGATGGTGTAGAAGCCCTCCGGCGACTGCCGGTCGCCCGTGCGCACCTTCGGCCCCAGCTTGCCCGACCAGTTGCAGATCGGAAAGGTCTTGAGGCGGTAGAAGCGCCCGTCCTGGCGCAGCTTCCACACCTCCAGCTCCGATTCCTCCTTGTAGATGCGGATGAAGATCGGCGCCTTCACGTCCATGCGCTTCTTGCCGAGGAGGGCGACTGTCTCCTTGGGG
>JBAPMW010000193.1:0-2582 GCA_049278815.1 Hyphomicrobiaceae bacterium | reverse complement strand
GCGCAAGGCCGGCGGGGCCCTGGATGATCCGGCGGCCGCGGCCGCCGCGGCGGCGAGCCTCGATCCGGAGAGCCTCGACGACCCCGGCCTGCGCGATCCCGGCCAGGGGGAGGCGGCCTCCGTCGTCGCCCGCATCCCGCAGGTGCGGGCTGCCATGCTGGACTACCAGCGCGCCTTCGCACGGCGGCCGGAGGGGGCCGTGCTGGACGGGCGCGACATCGGCACCGTGGTGTGCCCGGACGCCGACGTTAAGCTTTACGTGACGGCTTCCCCGCAGGTCAGGGCCGAGCGGCGCTACCGGGAGAGACTGGACCGGGGGGAGCCGGCCAACTTGCCGGCGGTCCTGGAGGATATCCGGCGCCGCGACGAACGCGATGGGGGACGGGAGGCTTCGCCGATGCGGCTGGCCGAGGACGCCTTCTTGCTGGACACCAGCAATTTGGATATAGAAGCCGCGTTCGATACCGCTGTCGGCGAGATCTTGAGGAAGGTTGCACAACGCGGGCGCGCCTGAATGGCGTGCTCCAATCCTGTTGTCACGCAGATCCCCCGCCGGCAGCATTCAGAGACATCATGGGCGCGATTTTGGCATGGGTAGGATGAGGCCCCTGTGTGGGGCCGCCGCCCATTCCAGACGCAGCCATCGCAGCAGACCACACCGGTTCAGGAGCAGGAATGTCCACCATAGCCGCCACAGCCAAGGATCTCACGCCGACGCGAGACGAGTTTGCCGCCCTGTTGGGCGAGACCATGCCCGAGGACGAGGTGTTCGAGGGCAGCGTCGTGAAGGGAACGGTCACCGCCATCGAGAAGGACCTGGCGGTGATCGACGTGGGCCTCAAGATGGAGGGCCGCGTGCCGCTGCGCGAGTTCGCCTTGCCCGGGCGGGCGAGCGAGCTCAAGGTCGGCGACACCGTCGAAGTCTATATCGAGCGCACCGAGAACGCGCTGGGCGAGGCGGTCCTTTCCCGCGACAAGGCCCGCCGCGAGGAGAGCTGGGTGCGGCTGGAGCAGCGGTTCAACAACAAGGAGCAGGTCGAAGGCATCATCTTCAACAAGGTCAAGGGCGGCTTCACGGTCGACCTCGACGGCGCCGTGGCGTTCCTGCCGGGCAGCCAGGTGGACGTGCGGCCGGTGCGCGACATGGGCCCGCTCATGAACACGCCGCAGCCCTTCAAGATCCTGAAGATGGACCGCCGCCGCGGCAACATCGTCGTCTCCCGCCGCGAGATCCTGGAGGCCACCCGCGCCGAGCAGCGCTCCGAGATCGTCGCCAAGCTGGCCGAGGGCCAGGTGATCGAGGGCCTGGTGAAGAACATCACCGACTACGGCGCATTCATCGACCTGGGCGGCATCGACGGCCTTCTGCACGTCACCGACATGGCCTGGCGCCGCGTCAATCATCCCAGCGAGATCGTCAACGTCGGCGACACGGTCAAGGTGCAGATCGTGCGCATCAACCCCGAGACCCAGCGCATCTCTCTGGGCATGAAGCAGCTACAGGCCGATCCGTGGGCCGGCATCGAGCTGAAGTACCCCGTAGGTGTGCGCTACAAGGGCAGCGTCACCAACATCGCCGACTACGGCGCGTTCGTGGAGCTGGAGCCGGGCGTGGAGGGCCTGATCCACGTCTCCGAGATGAGCTGGACCAAGAAGAACGTGCACCCCGGCAAGATCGTCTCCACCAGCCAGCAGGTGGACGTGCAGATCCTCGAGGTCGACCCCAACAAGCGCCGCATCTCCCTTGGCCTCAAGCAGACCCAGGACAACCCCTGGGAGGTGTTCCTCGCCGGCCATCCCAAGGGCACGGTGGTCGAGGGCCCGATCCGCAACATCACCGAGTTCGGCCTGTTCGTAGGCCTGGATGGTGGTGTCGACGGCATGGTGCACCTCTCCGATCTCGACTGGAGCCGCTCCGGCGACGAGGCCATCAAGGACTACAAGAAGGGCGACACGGTCCGGGCCCAGGTACTCGATGTCGACGCCACCAAGGAGCGCATCAGCCTCGGTATCAAGCAGGCGCTGGGTGACCCGATGGAGAAGGCGGGCGGCGTGGTCAGGAAGGGCAGCCAGGTCACCTGCGAGGTCATCGCCGTGCAGGACAACGGCATCGAGGTGAAGATCGTCGATACCGACCTCACCACCTTCATCAAGCGTTCCGACCTGTCGCGCGAACGCTCCGAGCAGCGGCCCGAGCGCTTCAACGTCGGCGACAAGGTGGATGCCGTCGTGATCGCCTTCGACAAGAACACCCGGCGCCTCGCCGTCTCCATCAAGCAGCTGGAGATCTCCGAGGAGAAGCAGGCCGTGGCGCAATACGGCTCCTCCGACAGCGGCGCGTCGCTGGGCGACATCTTCAAGGCCGCCATCAAGAAGAAGGAAGGCGGCGAGGAGAAGGACGAGGAAGGCGAGGACGAAGGCAAGGCCAGCTGACGAGGCCGCCACCGGCGCCGGCTTCCGCTGGCGCCGGCCTCTGATGCTCGGCAGAGCAGCCCGGGACCAACGACAACAAGAGAGCCCGCATGGCCTTCGAAACCGAGACTGCCCTCGATCGCCGCCGCCTGCGCCGGCGCCTCACGTGG
>JBAPMW010000192.1:0-5205 GCA_049278815.1 Hyphomicrobiaceae bacterium | reverse complement strand
GGGCTCGCGCGGCCTCTATAGTGCCGCACCACCGGGTGAACGCAACCGGTGACAACGTAAGGACGATCGGGGGAGAGGCAGCATGATCCATCACAAGCTTGGAGTGGGCTCTGCCATCGTGGCGCTGGCCAGCGTTGCGGCGCTGGCCGCAGGCATGCCGGAGGCGCGCGCCCAGGAGTTTCCCAGCCGCACCATCCGGCTGCTGGTCGGCTTCCCCGCCGGCGGGCCTAGCGACGTTCCGGCCCGCCTCATCGCCGATCAGATGCAGAAGGCGCTGGGCCAGTCGGTGGTGGTGGAGAACAAGACCGGCGCCGCCGGCATGATCGCGCTCAACGACATGCTGGCCCAGCCGCGCGACGGCCACACGCTGCTGTTGTGCTCCTATCTCGATGTTTCCAACACACTGCTCTACAAGAAGGTGGCCTACAAGGTCCGGGACATCGCGCCGGTCGGCATGGTGGCCAAGGCCTACTACGCCTTCACGGTGCCCACCACGCTGCCGGTGAAGAGCATGCAGGAGCTCATCGCCTACGCCAAGGCGCGGCCCGGCAAGCTCAACTACGGCAAGGTCGGTGCCGGCTCGGTCACGGAGCTGCTCGCCAAGCAGCTGGAGCAGGTGGCGGGCATCTCCATGGTGGGCGTGCCGTTCAAGGGCACGGGGCCGGCCTTGCAGGAGGTGATCGGCGGCCGGATTGAGCTGACGGTGACCCCACTGGCGCTGGCCTTGCCGCAGCACCAGGCCGGCACGGTCAAGATCCTGGGGCTGACCAGCACCGAGCGGCTGGCGGTGGCGCCCGACGTGCCGACGCTCACCGAGCAGGGCGTGCCGATCGCCAACTACGGCTGGTGGGGCATGTGCGCGGCCTCGGGCACGCCCAGGCCGGTGATCGACAAGCTCAACGCCGTGGTGAGCGCAGCGGTGAGCTCCGACGGCTACAAGTCGAAGATGCAGCAGTTGGGGACGGTGCCTTTGTCCTCCACCCCCGACCAGCTCGCCTCGATCATCGGCGAGACGGTCAAGGACTTCGACGGGCTGATCAAGGGGCTCGGCATCAAGCAGCTGGAATAGGGGCAGCTGGCGGAGGGGAACGCATCTTTCGCAAAAGCGCGCTATCATTACCCCGGAAATCGAACGTCTGGTGTTAGGATTCCGGGGATGAAGCTGATCCCGCGCGCCATCGGGCCGCAGGTGCGCCAGCGCCTGGCAGCCCAACCCGCCGTGGTTCTCTTGGGGCCGCGGCAGGTGGGGAAGACTACGCTCGCGCGGCAAATCGCCGATGAGCGCAACGGGGCGGCGATCTATCTGGACTTGGAGCGGCCGGCGGATCTGCGTCGGCTCGACGATGCCGATGCCTACCTGCGGGCGCAGCAGGGCAGACTGGTGGTGATCGACGAGATCCATCGGGCACCCGGGCTGTTCGCGGTCCTGCGCGGGTCATCGACGACAATCGCCGCGCCGGCCATCGCACCGGACAGTTCCTGCTCCTGGGCTCCGCCTCCATCGACCTGATGCGGCAGGCCTCGGAGACGCTTGCCGGCCGCGTCGCCTACCTCGACATCTCCCCGTTCACGGCTGCCGAGGCGGCCAAAGGCGGCTACGATGTCGATACGACCTGGGTGCGCGGCGGCTTTCCTGAAAGCTTGCTCGCAACGGGCGACAAGGCAAGCCTGCGTTGGCGGCTCGACTTCATCCGTAGCTACCTGGAACGCGAGGTGCCCATGTTTGCGCCGCGCATGCCGGCCCCGACCGTCGGACGGCTGTGGACCATGCTGGCGAACGGGCAGGGCACTCTGCTCAATCAGGCACGGCTGGCGAGCGGGCTCGGTGTGTCGGTCCCGGCGGTCGGGCGCTACATCGATCTTCTCGTTGACCTGCAACTCGTGCGGCGGCTGCCGCCGTGGAGCGGCAATCTCGGCAAGCGGCTGGTGCGGTCGCCGAAGGTCTATGTGCGCGACCGCGGCATCCTGCACGGCCTCTTGGATGTCGAGAGCTGGGACGACCTGATCGGCCACCCCGTGGTGGGACTAAGCTGGGAAGGGTTCGTGATCGAGAACCTGATCGCGGCGGCGGGAGAGCGCTGGATGCCCAATTTCCTCCGCACCGCGGATGGCGCCGAGATCGACCTCCTTATGGAGCGCGGTGGCCGGCCGACCATTGCCGTGGAGGTGAAGCGCGGGTCCGCCCCGGAGGTTGGCAAGGGATTCCGCGCCGCCATGGAGGATCTCAAGATCAAGCAGGGCTATGTCATCTATCCGGGGGGCGAGCGCTTCTCGTTGGGCGATGGCGTGACAGCCATGCTCTTGGGCGCCCTTGCGGAGGAGTTGGCGGCCTGAAGCGGCGCCGGGGGAAGCATCGGGTCCCGCGGCCTTCGCCGATGGCGACCCGACCTACGGGGCGGGATGGTCCTTCCCGGCGATCTTGAGTGCGAACGCGAAGTCGAGCGCCAGCTCCTTCAAGGCCTCGAAGCGGCCGGAGGCGCCGCCGTGGCCGGCGGCCATGTTGGTCCGGAGCAGGATCAGGCTGTCGGAGGTGTTGCGTGCCCGGAGCCGGGCGATCCACTTGGCGGGCTCCCAGTAGGTGACGCGCGGGTCGGTGAGGCCGGCGTAGGCAAGGATGTGCGGATAGGGCTTGGCGACCACGTTGTCGTAGGGCGAGTAGGAGCGGATGAGGTCGAAGTCCTCCTTGGATGCGATGGGGTTGCCCCACTCGGGCCACTCCGGCGGCGTGAGGGGCAGGGTGCCGTCCAGCATGGTGTTGAGCACGTCCACGAAGGGCACGTCGGCGACGATGCCGAGGAACAGGTCGGGCGCCATGTTGGCGACCACACCCATCAGCATGCCGCCGGCCGAGCCGCCGTTGGCCACGATGCGGCCGCGGCTCGTGTAGCGCTGCCGAGCCAGGTGCTCGCCGGCGGCGATGAAGTCGGTAAAGGTGTTCACCTTCTTCTTGTGCTTGCCGTCCGTATACCAGCGGTAGCCCTTGTCCTTGCCGCCGCGGATGTGGGCGAAGGCCACGACGAAGCCACGGTCGACCAGCGACAGCCAATGGGTCGAGAACGACGCGGGAATGGCGATGCCGTAGGCGCCGTAGCCGTAGAGCAGGAGCGGCGCGGAGCCGTCGAGCGGCGTGGTCCGCCTGTAGAGCACCGATACCGGCACCGTCTCGCCATCGGCGGTCGGGGCATGGAGCCGCCGGGTGACGTAGTCGGCGGGGTCGTGGCCGCTCGGCACCTCGCGAGTCTTGCGCAGGACGCGCGTGCGGCGCGCCATGTCATAGTCATAGGTCCGGTCGGGCGTCGTCATCGACGCATAGGTGAAGCGCAGCGTCGTGGTGTCGAACTCGAAGCCGGCCGACATGCCGAGCGCGTAGGCCTCCTCGTCGAAGGCGATGGCGTGCTCGTTGCCTTGCTCGCGACCTGGGGCCAGCTCGCGCACGACGATGCGCGGCAGCCCGTCCTCGCGCTCCAGGCGCACCAGGTGGCCGGCGAAGGCGACGATGTCGAGGATCAGCCGTCCCGGCTTGTGCGGGACGATCTCGTGCCAGCTTTCCACCTCGGAGGTGCCGAGCGGCGCCTCGCAGATCCGGAAGTCCTCAGCGCCGCCCGAGTTGGTGAGCACCAGCAGCCGGTCGCCGCGATGGTCGACCGTGTATTCATGCCCGTGCCGGCGTGCCGCCACGACGCGCGGGGCGCTCTCGGGCTTGTCGGAGTCGACGAGGAAGACCTCGCTGGTCTGGTGGTCGTGAGCGTGGATGACGACGAATTTGCCCGACTGGGTCTCGTCGAGCGTGACGTAGAAGCCGCTGTCCGGCTCCGCATAGACCAGGACGTCCTGGTCGGCCGGCGTGCCCACCCGGTGGCGACAGACGAACAGGGGCCGCTGGTGGTCGTCGAGGCGCACGTAGAACAACGTCTGGCTGTCCCGGGCCCAGACGATCGAGCCGCGCGTGTCGGGGATGACCTCCGGCAGGTCGCGCCCGGTGGCGAGATCGCGGATGCGCACCGCGGCAAGCTCGGAGCCCTTGTCGTCGACGGCGTAGGCGAGCAGCTTGTGGTCGGGGCTGTGGGCGGCTGCGCTTAAGTGCCAGTAGGCCTTGCCCTCCGCCTCCTTGTTGCCGTCGAGCAGGATCTCCTCCGGGCCGCCGCCGCGCGGGCGCCGGCACAGCCGCACGTATTGGCCGCCGGTGACGTAGCTCGTGTAGTACACGAATGGGCCGTCGGGCGCGGGAACGGAGGAATCGTCCTCCTTGATCCGGCCCTTCATCTCGGCGAACAGCTCGGCCTGCAGATCCCTGGTATCCGCCAGGGCGGCATCGGCGAACGCGTTCTCGGCCTCCAGGTAGGCACGAACATTGGGGTCGAGCACGCCGGGATCGCGCATCACCTCCTGCCAGTTCTCGACCCGCAGCCAGGCAAACTCGTCCACGAGCTCGACGCCGTGGTGGGCCGTGAACGTCGGCCGCCGCTCCGCCATCGGGGGGGAGGGGCGGACGAGGGGGCGGTTGAAACCGTGCATGTCGGTAATCCTTGCTGAGCAGAATCCAGAAGTCGGCCTCGGCGGCCCCGGCCGGGCAGGGCCTCTCGCCCGGCAGCTTCTCGTCGAAGCATGCTGCACGCGACTTGGGAGGCGGCGTCGTGCATCGCTCGGGCGGAGCTCCCGCCGGTCCAGCGTCAGCCGTCGTCCGGCCTGAACTTGAGCGCGGCGCCGTTGATGCAGTAGCGCAGGCCCGTCGTCTCGCGGGGGCCGTCGGGGAAGACATGCCCGAGGTGGCCGTCGCAGCGGGCGCAGCGCACCTCGGTGCGCCGCATGAAGAGAGACAGATCCTCCTGCTCGCTCACGGCGCTGGGGTCGGCCGGCCTGTCGAAGCTCGGCCAGCCCGTGCCGGACTCGAACTTGGTCCCGGAGGCGAACAGCTCCGCGCCGCAGCCGGCACACGCGAACACCCCTTTGCGCTTCTCGTGGTTGAGCGGCGACGTGCCGGGGCGCTCGGTGCCATGCTGGCGCAGGACGTGGTATTGACCGGCCGTCAGCTCGCGGCGCCAAGCGGCGTCGCTCTTGACGATCTTGTCGGCCGTCGCGTCCGGCTCGTTCTTTGACATGGGGGCAACAGTGGGCAATTGGACGGGTGTCTGCATCTGCGGGCGGCGTCTGGGGTAGAGGCCGTCAGCGGCCCGATTATGGCAACATTTTCGGCTGGTGGCCACA
>JBAPMW010000191.1:0-2545 GCA_049278815.1 Hyphomicrobiaceae bacterium | reverse complement strand
GACCCGGAGGGTCTGACACCGCCTCACGCCCTCAAGTATTGGCCTGCCAGAGCGCCAACGCCGCCCTGCCCGGGTCGGAGAGCGCGTAGAGGCCGCGCTCCACTCTGACGAACCAGCCGTAGACGTTGCGCAGCAGGATCTTCGGTGCGTCAGGCGCGTCGTTTCTGAGATCGCGTGGCCGCGCCGGCGCGCGCGACAGCGCCACCGCGCAGGCCAGCGCCTGCTGCCGATAGGCCGTCATGATCGGCTGGCGCGTGCTGCCGCCCATGGCGGGATCGCCGTGTCGCCGCCGGTGCTCCTCGACAATGCGGGACCGGCGCTTGGCATCGCACCGTGGACGCCACGGCACCGGCTCGACCAGCACATCCACCGTGCCTCTGGACGACACGCACAGCAGGCCGAGGCCGAGCAGGCGGCAGAGCTTGCGCACGCGCGGGTCGTGCTCGCGGCCGCGACCGCGTCGCGAGGCCCGCACCGCAAGCCAGACCTCGTCGCACGCGGCGGTGCGGTCCACGGCCTGCAGGACCAGATCGAGGGTGAAGGTGAGCTTCAGCTCGCCAATCACGACCGCGGCGGGCTCCTTGCCGTCGAGCGCGACCAGGTCGCAGCCGCACACCTCGCCCTTGACCTCGAAGCCGAGGCTCTCGAGGAAGCGCTTGACCGGCGGATAGAGGGTCGATTCCAAGGGTATCGCCAGCGCAGACAGAGACAATGAGCGCGTAGCCGTGATTCGGTCCGGTGTCGAGAAAGCATCGCCCGTCCGCCGCACTCCCTGCAATCGGCTCCCCCTATCGGCCTATACCTTGGCAGCCACCGTCTCCATCTCAACAACCCACCTCGGGTTGGCCAGAGCAGCCACGACGACCCATGTCGATGCAGGGGTATGCCCGGCCTTCAGATATTTCTCACGATGCTGCATGACGTACTTCAGGCCATTCGGGTCTGTCGAGTATACGTTGAGACGAACGATATCTTCAGCACCCATGCCCGCATCTGCAAGAATGGCGAGCGTGTTCTGCCAGATCCGATCGTGCTGGGCTTCGAAACCCTCCGGTATGCTGCCGTCCGGCTGTACACCGACCTGGCCCGCGGTGAACAGCCATCTCGCGTTCGGAGGAACCTCGACACTGTGGCTGTACTTTGCGGCCGGGGCCGCGATCGTAGATGGATTGCTCGTCTTCAGCATGGTGGTTGACCCCTCATCGGCAGAGTGACTTTTCTGAGAGCTGCAGCAGACACTTTTAGTGGCGAGTTGTGCGATTGGCGATTGGGCTACGAGCTGACCAGCAGTATGGCGCCGGCAGCGGCGAGCGCCACCGTCCAGATCACATCGACGTTGATCCAGGCGCGTCGGAGAAGCTCGAGGCCAAGCCACTCGTAGGTCGCGACCGCCACGGCGGTCGTGACGGTCAACATCGCCACAGCGTGCAGTGCGACGCCCATGACTGCGGTCCAGAGCGGGCCGGCGCCGGTGGGGTCGGGCAGGGTCGGAGAGCAGAGCGGCATGAGCGCGGGCCACAGCATCACGCCGGCTCCATGAGCCGTGGCCATCAGAAAGGACCAGGCGGCCAGCCCGGCCAGGCCGATCCTCATGCCAAAGCGCACGCGATGGCGATGCCCGAAGCGCCAGTGATAGAGCGCCCAGCCGATCAGACCGAGCCGCACCAGCGGTCGGTCACCGCAATGGCAAATTCGCTGGCGGCGGGCTCGCGCTCGTCGACGATTTCCCGCGCCTCACCGGTCATGAGGCCGCCGGCGGCCGTGAAGGTCTCGGCGATGACGCCGGGCTCGAAAAGGAGACCCATACCGCACGCATCCGCCACCACACCGGGCAGACGCCAAACGGGCCGGCAAGACCGCGTTCCGTTTTGGGTGCAGCCATCATCGGCGCATGATGGCGATGGCTGCTACTCGATTGCGCTGCTTCGGCGAGGTTGTGCTGACGCCTTTGTGATCTCGTGAGGCGCCAATTGTGGGAGGCCGCGCTTTCCGTCGCCCCGTTTCAATCGCACTATTCGCAGGTAGGCCCGTGCTCTAGCCAACGGAGCGCCCCATGCCAGGATCGCATGATCGTTCTGCAAAGCCTGATCGTCGCAGCGTGGTGATTACAGGCATCGCTCTGGTTGCCGCGACCGCCGTTCCCAACACCGGTTCGCGAGCAGCCGAGGCAGGGCTTGCCACCGCAGCCGATCTTCTCGCGCGTGTAAACCAGTTCCTCTCAAGCCTTGACCCAGAGCAACGGAAGATTGCTGCGTTCGCCTGGGATGGGCCGGAGTGGCGCGGCTGGAATTATTTTGGCACCAGCGACTTCATCAAGCCCGGCTTGAGACTCGAGCAAATGAGCGCCTTGCAGAAAGCTGCTGCCTGGGACCTTCTCACAACGGTTTTGTCAGCGGACGGCCTTGCGAAGGCGAAAGACGTCATGACACTGCAAGACGTCTTGGCCGCGCGCGGCGACGGGGTCGGCCGGCGCTCCTCGGAGCGCTTCTCGTTCGCCGTCTTCGGCGTGCCCGCCGAGAGGGGGGCGTGGGGGTTTCGACTGGAG
>JBAPMW010000190.1:0-1698 GCA_049278815.1 Hyphomicrobiaceae bacterium | reverse complement strand
GCCCCTCACCCCAGCCCTCTCCCCGTCACCCTCGGGATCATTGTGACGAGGTGACCATCGTGGATGGCCCGGGGGCGGCGGGGAGAGGGGGCTCCTCGCCGGTTCCCTTCTATCCATATTGCAAGCGGCCGGGCAGGCTACTCGTTTCGTGATCCAGGGTCGGCGCACCCGGTGAGCGGCTGACACGTACCGGCGTTAGCCGACCAAATCAGGCCACTGCCTCGATCACCTTCGCCAGGCGGTCGCGGATGTCGGCGATGTCCGCCTCCGTCGAGATGAGCGGCGGGGCGACGACCAGGCTGTCCATGGCGACGCGCACGTAGATGTTGAGGTCGTGGTACATGCGCTCCATGGCCTGGGCGCCGCGCACGCCGGGCTTGCCGGGAAGCGGCTCCAGGTCGATGCCGGCGAGCAGGCCGACGGTGCGGATGTCCACCACGTTGGGCAGGCCCTTGAGGCTCATCATGGCGTCGGCCAGCACCGGCTCCAGCTTGAGGGCGCGCTCGAACAGGCCTTCGTCCTTGTAGAGGTCGAGGGTGGCGAGGCCGGCTGCCGCCGCCAGCGGATGGCCCGAGTAGGTGTAGCCGTGGAACAGCTCAACGATGTGCTCTGGGCCGGTCATGAACGCGTCGTAGATCCTCTTGGCGGCCATCACGCCGGCCATCGGCACCGCGGCGTTGGTGACGCCCTTGGCAAAGGTGATCATGTCGGGGACAACGCCGTAGCGCTCGGAGGCGAAGCAGTGGCCGAGGCGGCCGAAGCCGGTGATCACCTCGTCGAAGATCAGCAGGATGCCGTGCTGGGCCGTGATCGCGCGCAGCTTCTCCAGGTACCCCTTGGGCGGCGCCAGGATGCCGGTCGAGCCTGCCACCGGCTCCACGATCACCGCGGCAATTGTGGAGGCGTCGTGCAGGTTGATGAGGCGGGTCAGCTCGTCGGCCAGATGCGCGCCCCACTCGGGCTCGCCCTTGGTGAAGGCCTGCTCGGCGCGGTTGTAGGTGGCGGACAGGTGGTCCACGCCGGCGAGCATGTTGCCGAACTGCTTGCGGTTGGCGACGATGCCGCCCACCGAGATGCCGCCGAAGCCGATGCCGTGGTAGCCGCGCTCGCGGCCGATGAAGCGCGTGCGCGCGCCCTCTCCCCGGGCCTTGTGGTAGGCGATCGCGATCTTCAGCGCGGTATCGACCGCCTCGGAGCCGGAGTTGGCGAAGAACGCATAGTCGAGGTCGCCCGGCGCCAGCAGGGCGAGGCGCGAGGCCAGCTCGAACACCTTGGGATGGCCGTACTGGAAGGCGGGGGAGTAATCCAGCGTCGCCGCGATCTCCTGGATGGCCTTGACGATCGGCTCGCGGCAGTGGCCGGCGTTGACGCAGAACAGCCCCGAGGTGGCGTCGATCACCTTGGTGCCGTCCGGCTTGATAAAGTGCATGCCCTTGGCGCCGACGAACATGCGCGGGTTCTTCTTGAAGGCGCGGTTGGCGGTGAACGGAATCCAATAGGGCTCAAGCTCGTTGGGTTTCATGTCGAGCGGCGCCATGGCGGTCTCCGGGAGGCTGAGGGCTTTCTTGCAAGATGGTCTAGCAGGGGGGGCCCCGACCTCCAAGCGCGCCGCGCGGACGAGCAGATAGGGGGCGAATCGGCCTGATGGGGTCAGACCCTGCGGGTCTGACCCCTGGCTCCAGCCCTCTGGGCTTGAGG
>JBAPMW010000189.1:0-11806 GCA_049278815.1 Hyphomicrobiaceae bacterium | reverse complement strand
GCGCAAGGCTATCGCGACGGCCTCGTCGCGGCGCAGGGCCTGCGCGAGGGCGACCGTCCCGCGCTCTCCCCCGGACCCGACCTCAAGGACAAGAGCTGAGGAGCCCAAGCCATGGCCTTCAAACGCTCAACCTTGCGCTACGGCGAGACGCCCGAGCCGGTCACGCCCTACCAGAAGGCGGCCCAGGTGTGGGACGAGCGCATCGGCTCGGCCCGCGTGCAGGCCCACAACTGGCGCCTGATGGCGCTCGGCAGCCTGGCGCTGTCGCTGATCCTGGCGGCCATCCTGCTGTGGCTCGGCCGCTCCGGCAGCGCCGTGCCTTACGTCGTCGAGATCGACCCCAGGGGCGGCGCGCGCGCCGTCGGGGCGGCGGTCG
This sequence comes from Hyphomicrobiaceae bacterium, assembly GCA_049278815.1. Taxonomy (GTDB): domain Bacteria; phylum Pseudomonadota; class Alphaproteobacteria; order Rhizobiales; family Hyphomicrobiaceae; genus AWTP1-13. Next base: position 11,430 of record JBAPMW010000189.1, on the reverse strand, counting down.
AAGCCTACCGGCCCAGCGACGCGCAGATCGCCTTCCACCTCGCCCGCTTCGTCGAGAACGTGCGCTCGCTGTCGATCGATCCCGTCGTGGTGCGCCAGAGCTGGCTCAAGGCCTACGACTTCGTCACCGATCGCGCCGCGGTGACCTTGAACGAGCACGCGCGCGAGAACGATCCCTTCGCCAAGGTCGGGCGCGAGACTGTTGCGGTCGAGGTCACCAGTGTGGTGCGCGCCTCGGAGGCTTCCTTCCAGGTGCGCTGGCTGGAGCGGACCTTCGAGGGCGGCGCGCTCAAGGATACCAAGCGCCTCACCGGCCTCTTCTCGATCGTCATCACCCCGCCAAGGACCGTCGAGGCGGTGCGCAAGAACCCGCTCGGCATCTACGTGCACGCCTTCAACTGGTCGCAGGACGTGACCTCAGGAGAGCCGAAATGACTGCATCCCGCTCGATCGCGCTTCTCGCGACGCTCCTGCTGGTCCTCGCCGCCTGCGCCACAACGGTCCAGGTGCCGGAGATTCCCATCCTGGACGAGAGCGTCCCGTTCAAGGCGGCAAAGCGCGAGGCGGAGGAGAAGCCGGCGGTCAAGATCGTGGAGGTGCCGAAGCCCTTGCCCTTGCCGGGCCAGCTGAAGCCGGTCCCGGAGAAGAAGGAGAGGCCCAAGGACGACAAGCAGCCCAAGGAGCGCGTGGCGGAGGCCAATGCACGCGCCAAGATAGAACCGGTGAAGGACGGCTACATCAATGCCATCCAGGTCTATCCCTACACCAAGGGTGCCCTCTACCAGCTCTACGCCGCCCCCAACCAGGTTACCGACATCGCGCTGGAGCACGGCGAGAAGCTGGTCTCGGTGTCGGCCGGCGACACCGTGCGCTGGGTGGTCGGCGACACCACCAGCGGCGAAGGCAAGGGGGCGCAGGTGCACATCCTGGTGAAGCCGATCGGCCCCGAGCTGGAGACCAACCTCGTCATCGCCACCGACCGGCGCACCTATCACCTGGAGATGCGCTCTTCCGAGAAGACCTACATGGCCTCCGTGTCGTGGACCTATCCGGCGGAGGAGCTCATCGCCCTCAAGAAGCGGCGCGCCGAGGCCGATGTTGCGGGCACGACCGTTGCCGATACCGGGGTCAACATCGAGCAGATCAAGTTCCGCTATCGCATCGAGGGCAACGCGCCCTGGAAGCGCGGCAGGTGTTCGACGACGGCGCCAAGGTCTACATCCAGTTCCCGTCCGGGCTCGCCCAGAGCGAGGCGCCGCCGCTGTTCGTGATCGGCCCCGACGCCAAGCCGGCACTGGTCAACTACCGCGTGCGCGGCGCCACCTACATCGTCGACCGGCTGTTCGCGGCTGCCGAGCTGCGGCTGGGCACGGAGCCGCAGCGCGTCGTCCGCATCGTCCGCACCGATGCCGTCTGGCGGGAGGTGACACAGTGACCACGCCCGACCCGAACAATCCCCAGGCTGCCGAGAGCCCCGACAGCAAGGTCGCTCCGGAGCCACTGGAGCTGCGGGCGCAACCCCGCCCCGTGACCCGCATCAACCGCAAGGTGCTGATCGGTACGGCCGCGGTCGTGCTGTTCCTCATCGCCGGCCTGGTCCTGCTGGCGCTGCGCGCCCCCAGCCTGCGCGTCGCCGACCGCCAAGAGCTCTTCAATGTCGAGCACAAGCCGATCACGGACGCTCTCTCCAAGCTGCCCGCCAGCTATGACGGCCTGCCGCCGGACAAGAAGCCCCCCGCAGGCAAGGGGACGACACCTGGCCTGCCGAAGAGTGTACCGGCAGCGCAGCCGGGGGAGTGGGACGACGAGGCGGAGCGCGCCGAGAAGGCCCTCCTCGCACGCATGGAGGCTGAGGCCCGCAAGAGTTCCGTATTCTTCCGGCTGCAGCTCAAGGCCCCGCCGAAGGAGACGGTGACCGCCGATGTGCGCCCCGAGCCTCCGCTCCCTCCCACTCCAACGGTAGCCGACGGCGGCCTGACGGCGCTCCCCGCCCTGCGTGCGGCCGAGCGCGCCATGGCACTGGCCGGCGGCGATCTCGATGCTCTGGGCGCGGGCACTTCCGACCAGACGCGCAAGCTCACCTTTCTCAAGTCAGGGCCGGAGAAGGACATCTACAATCCCCACGCCCTGCAGACGCCCGCGTCGCCCTACCAGCTGATGGCCGGCACCGTTATCGCCGGGCTTCGTCGTCGCCCAGGTCACCGAAAACGTGTTCGACACCGTCTCGGGACGCCACCTGCTGATCCCGCAGGGGGCCCGTCTCGTCGGCAAGTACGACAACATTGTCGCCTTCGGCCAGGAGCGCGCGCTCGTGGTCTGGCAGCGCGTTATCCTGCCCAACGGCACCTCCGTCGTGATCGACAACCTCCCGGCAACCGATACCGGCGGCTATGCCGGTCTCGCCGATCAGGTCGACTTTCACACCTGGAAGCTTCTGAAGGGCGCGGCCCTCGCAACGGTGCTCGGCGTTGGCAGCGAGCTCGCCTTCGACTCCTCGGACAGCGATCTCATCCGCGCTCTGCAGCAGGCGACGCAGGCCACCACCAACCGCGCCGGCCAGCGCCTGATCGAGCGCCAGCTCAACGTGCAGCCGACCATCACGGTGCGGCCCGGCTGGCCGCTGCGGATCATCGTGCACAAAGACATTTTGCTCCGGCCCTACCGCGGATCGACGCCGAACTGATCAACAGAAAGGACCCGCCCATGCCGTCATCGGAACCTTCCAGGCCGTCAAGGACGGCTACACCGGCAGCATCCGCACGCTCATGCTGAACGGCCGCGTCAGGATCCTCGCCAACGACCGGAAGGACAGCGAGGGTACGCCGGACTTCCGCATCTCGCTGGGCACCACCGAGATCGGCGCCGCCTAGCGCAGGACCAAGCAAGGCACCGACCAGACCTACCTGCGCGTGCGCCTCGACGATCCGGCCTGGCCGCAGCCGATCTGGGGCGTGCTGATCGAAAGCACCGAGGACGGCCTTGTGCGGCTGATCTGGCGGCGCGACCGGAGGGACGACGGCTGAGGCACAGAGGCGGCGCTGCCATCGGGAGCTGACGGCGCCACCGAGATCCCAAACCCAGGCCGGCAGCGCGACCAGCGCTGCCGCAAAAGGAGCCCTCTTGCCAGGATGCCCGCCATGTCCCGTTTGCGTCTCGTCGTCTGCGTGCTGCTGCCCTTTGCGGCCGGCTACTATCTCTCCTACTTGTTCCGCTCCATCAACGCCCTGATCGCCGGCGACCTTGTGGCCGAGCTGGGCCTTACCGCAGCCGACCTCGGCCTGCTCACGTCGGTGTACTTTCTGCTGTTCGCAGCCGTGCAGCTCCCCTGCGGCGTGCTCCTCGACCGGTACGGGCCGCGGCTCATCGACAGCACCCTGCTCCTCGTTGCCGCCGCCGGCTCGCTCCTGTTCGCCCTTGCCGACGGCGTGGCAACGCTCCTCGTCGGCCGTGCGCTGATCGGCCTCGGCGTCGCCGTCGGGCTGATGGCCGGCCTCAAGGCCATCGTGCTGTGGTTTCCGCCCGAGCGCGTCGCCCTCGCCGACGGCTGGTACATCATGCTCGGCGCGCTCGGCGCCCTGTCGGCGACAGGTCCGGCCGAGACAGTCGTTCAGGCTCTGGGCTGGCGCGGGCTGTTCGCCGCTCTCGCCGTGGCCTCGGCGGCCGTAGCGCTGGTCATCCTTCTCGTCGTGCCCGACCGGAAGGCGCCGACGCAGGCGACCACCTCACCGAGGATCGGCTTCCTCGCCATCTATTTGGACCGGCGGCTTTCTGCGTATCGCGCCCCTGGCGGCGCTGGGCGTCGGCACCTCCTTCTCGCTGCAGGGCCTCTGGGCGGCGCCCTGGCTCGCCGACGTTGCCCGCCTCGATCGCGCCGCCGTCGTCAGGCACCTCACCTTGATGGCAGCCGTGCTCGCCGCCAGCGCCCTGCTGCTGGGGGCGGCCGCCGAGCGCCTGCGCCGTGCCGGCATCCCGACCGAGCTGTTCCTCGCCGGCACGCTCACCCTGTCCATGGCCGCCCAGCTCGCATTGCTGCTCGGCCTTCCGGTGTCGTCCTATATCCTGTTCGCCGTGATCGCCGCCGCGGCCGCCACCACCGTACTCAGCTTCGCCGTGCTGGCGCAGTACTTCCCCAAGGAGGTGTCCGGCCGCGCCAACGCCGCCCTGGGCGTCCTCAACATGGGCACGGCCTTCGGCCTGCAATGCCTCTCGGGCTTCATCGTCGCCCTGTGGCCGGCCGACGGCGGACGCTACCCGGCCGAGGCCCACCAGGCCGCGCTCGGCCTCAACCTCGTGCTGCAGGCTGCTGCCCTCGTGTGGTTCATCCGCCCGCAACGCAAGGCGGGTCTCCGCCACCTGCCGGCGCATCCGATCCATGCCTTGGCCACAAGCCTCGGCCTCACCCCGGCGGCTGCCCTGTCCTACGCCCGGGCGCGGCATGCGTGGTCGTTGCAGCTGGCCCGCGCTCATGCGCAACAGGAGGCTTGGCGCTTCGCCGCCTTCGCCTCGTTCGCTGTCCTGGCACTTCTAGCTTCATCCCTGGGCTCCGCCGTCCTCGGCACCTCTGTTGCGGCCCACGTGATCGACGGTGCGGCCCGACCCACCGAAACCCGAGACTTCGTGGGTACAGATCCACTGCGCTCCAACAAGTCCGCCATGCTTGACCGTCCTGCCCAGCCACTGCCCGTTTCGCTGGCACTCAGCCGCTCGTATGGCCTCAGGTAAGGAAGGGAACCATGGTGATAACAAACGATGGCACTGACAGCGGTTCTCAGTCGCCGGATGAATTGCTGTGGAGCATCAAGACCGTCATTCTGAAGACGGGGCTCTCCCGCGCTACCATCTATCGCTACACCAAGCGCAAGCTATTCCCTCTGCCGCGTCGCATCGGCCCTAACCGCGTCGGATGGCTGGCAGCGGAAGTCATCGCCTGGGTGGCGGCACTTCCTCGTCCAGGTGAATGACCGTACGGCGGGCCATTTTGATTCATTCAAGACATGCGAAGCGTTGACCGCGCGTCGCCGACCCGATCCCACGTGTGGTCGCTCAACCGACGCTTTCCGCCATTGACGCGTCGACTTTCTCCTGTCTTGATCAAGACGGAGCCGAAGAGATTCAAAGGCCGACCTCCCGCGTGATGAGCGTGTGATGAAATTGAGAAGGTGGCGAAATTCGCAAATTCGCGCTCTAACCTATTGAAAAAGCACTTAGCTCTCAAAGCCCCAACTTGAACAGCCAGTAGGCCGGGCCAGCCTTGGCAGTGGAGGCTTCCGAAGCGGGCGCTGCGGCCGACGTCTTGGATGTTGCTTGGGCTTTGCGGGGCATGGCCACGGGTCCTCGATATCCGATAGCGGCGGCGCGACGTTACCGGAGGCCATCTCGGCGCCGGCGCCGGTACGGCATACGGTGGCGCGCCGGGCCGGCGATCAAGGCCTCAATCCACCGCCTGCCACTCGCTCTCCTCACAGACGTTGATATTCCACTTATAGACGATCTGCTTGTCCTTGAAGACGGCGCGGAAGTCGAAATTGCAGGCGCCGGTGCCGTCGTCGAAGTTGACCACAATGCGGGAGCCGGGAGGGATCGGCTCCGAGAGGATGTTCTCCTCCCAATCGCTCGTCGTCGCGCGCGCGCCGTAGAGCCGCATCATGGGGGAGGAGCGGGCGTTGACGACGCCCACGCGGCGGTCGTAGTCGTCTGTCCGCCTTTGTGCCTCCAGCGGCGGCCCCGCGACCACGCTCGCCAGCGCGGCGAGGAGCAGGATCGGGAAAACTTTCTTCATGCAGCCCTCTAAGCAATGCCCGACAGCATGTATATTTTCGTCCCTCACCGGTGTCAAAACGCTTGGTCAAGACGCCTGGACCGGCGTCGGCCCTTGGTGCGGCCCGCCGGCTATGGCGACGCCACGCCGTGCTCGGTCTTCTCCCAGCGGTAGGGATCGGCGGCCAGCTGGTAGAGCGCCCGGTAGGCCGCGGCGGAGACGAGGAGCCAGCACAGCGGCATCAGCAGTGCCGACAGCGCCAGGCCCGGCTGTCCGCGCCGCAAGGCGCTCACCGCCCCGACAACGATCGAGGCGAGATAGCCGGCCGCAAGGTTGATCCAGGCGACGGCCCAGAGCACGGCTTCGAGCGGCGTCTCCGCGGGCGCGAGCAGCCGGCCGGCGGAGGCTTGCCAGGCGAGGAGCGCGTAGAGCAGCGGGTGCGCCAGCGCCGACAGCACCAAACCGCCCATCAGGGTATGGAGCCCGAGGGCCCCGCGCAGGCCCAGGTCGGCGATGAGCCACAACGGCCGGCGCGTGTGGACCAGATAGGTCTGCATCCAGCCTTTCAGCCACCGGGTGCGCTGCCGGAACCAGCTGCGGAAGCCTGCCGGCGCCTCCTCCCAGGTGGTCGACCACACGACGGTGGTGCGCCACCCCCGCCGCGCCAGGCGGAAGCCCAGATCGGCATCCTCGGTGACGTTAAATGGGTCCCAGCCGCCCACGGCAGCGAGCGTCTCGCGCCGGAAGTGGTTGGAGGTGCCGCCCAGCGGCACCGGCAGGCCCAGCCTGGCGAGCGCCGGCAGGATGGCATCGAAGAGGGCGGAGTATTCCACCGTGAACTGCCGGGTGAGCCAGCTGTCGCGCGGGTTGTAGATGTTCAAGCGAGCCTGCACGCAGCCGGTGTCCGGCGGGCTTGCCGCGAAGGCCTCGAGCGCGCGGCGCAGCTGGTCGGGCTGCGGCCGGTCCTCGGCGTCGTAGACCACGACATACTCTCCCCGCGCCAGATGCAGCGCATAGTTGAGCGCCTTCGGCTTGGTGTACGGGGGGCCGTCGGGGACCAGGACGGTGCGGAAGCACGACGGCAGTGTGAGGCGCAGCAGGGCCGCCTGGGTGTCCAGATCCGAGGCCTCGAGCACCAGCAGGACTTCCAGCTTCGCCCGCGGGTAGTCCAGGCTCTGCAGCGCCTGCACCAGGCCGGGCAGCATGCCGGCCTCCCGGTAGAGCGGCACGAGCACCGAGTAGACGGGCAGCTCCTCCTCCGCCAGACCCGCAGTGCCTGCCCTCCTGTGGCGCCACGGGGATGGCAGCAGGATCTCGCCCAAGGCCGCGAGACGGAGCAGGACGATGCCCAGGAAGGGCAGCGCGGCGAGCCCGGCCAGGGCCGCGAGCGTGGCGTCCGGGGCGGTGGTCAGGCCCCCCACGACCAAGCCGCAGGCAATGGCCGCCGCCAGCAGCTGCCACGTATAGACCATCACCCCGCCGGCGGAATCGACCGGCCGCCGGCGATAGAGGCGGCGCACCGCGAGATCCAGCCGCTGCGCCCGCCAATACGTCTCAACCGCAGCATCGATGCGCCGCCGGGCGGCCAGCGCCACGTCGATGCCGCGCAGCTGCAATGCGGCGACCTGGCGGCCCAGCTCGGCCGGCGGCCTGCTCTCGGCGCACAGCACCCGGCAGGGCCGGCCGTCGATGACGGCGGGGAGACCTGCAGCCTCTATTTGAGCGGCGTCCTCGGCGGTCTTGAGATCGAGCGCCGCCTCCCATCCCACCAACGGAACGCCGAAACGGCGCGCCAGCGCCGAGGCATAGGTTGCCGGTGGCAATCCCATGGCGAGCAGGGCCTCATGCGTGGTCACGCCGCAACACCTGGCGTAGCACCCTGCACGCTCCAGCGCGTCACCGTCGATAACGCTGCCGACAAGAAAGTTGTAGTCGTCCAGGTCCGCTCGCTGTTGCAGCCGACGGACAGGCGCTAAGATGCCGTTCCAGGGTGCCGGTGCGGCCCGCCGTGGCAAAGGCGCACGGCCGTCGCCCGGCACATCACCGCCCGCCCCGTCGCTTGGCCCGTCGCCCGGCATGGCATCCGCCCCCTCTCCGCCGCACAAAGGTGGCACACGAATGAGCATAGCACAGACGATGCGCGCGGTGTCGATTTTTTTCGGGGTGTGGATAGTGGCGTGTCTCGCCGGACCTCCGGTGGCGGCGCAACCCGAGCCGGGCGAGCCGCCGAAGCGGGTCGCCATCCGCTTCCTGACCGAGAGCGACTTTCCGCCCTTCAACTACTTCGACGAGGACAACGTCCTCACCGGATTCAATGTGGATATTGCGCGCGCGGTCTGCCTGGAGCTGAACGCCGCCTGCGACATCCAGGTGCGCCGCTGGCCCGATCTTCTGCCGGCGCTCAGGAAGGGCGAGGCCGACGCGGTCATCGCCTCGCATACCGTGAGCCCCGCCTTTCTCAGGCAGGTTGACTTCAGCGAGCCCTACTACTTCACCCCGGCGCGGTTTGCGGCCAAGCGCGATCTTGCCCCGCTCGACATTACGCCCGAAGGCCTCGAGGGGATGCGCATTGGCGTCGCCAAGCGCACCGCGCACGAGGCCTATCTGCGGGCGTTCTTCCGCGAGAGCCCGATCCGCACCTACGAGACCCCGGAGCTGGCGCGCGATGCTCTTATCACCGGCGCGGTCGATCTCCTCTTCGACGACGGCATCGGCTTGGCGTACTGGCTCAACGGCACCGCCTCCAAGGCGTGCTGCGAGTTCCGCGGCGAGGGGTTCGCCGAGCCCAAGTTCTTCGGGGATGGCATCGGCATCGCGGTCAAGCGCGAGGATACGCAGCTGAAGGGGTTGATTGACAGCGCGCTGCGCCGCATCCGCCAGAGCGGGCGCTACGAGGAGCTGCTGTATCGGTATCGGCTGCGCTGAGGACGACGCGCCGCACCCGACAAGGTGCTGCGTCGTTGCGCCAGGTCCCTATCGCTGCACCCGGCGAGGGAGTAGAACGCGCGCGGTATCGCGCGTTCAATGTGGCACCACGGCGAGGCGGTCATGGCATCAGCGGCGGCTGCACGTCCCAAGGCCCCCAAGCAGGCACAGGCGCATCCCGGTCGATTCTGGGCGCTGACGCTCGGCGCCATCGGCGTCGTCTACGGCGACATCGGCACCAGCCCCATCTACGCCTTCAAGGAGGCGGTCGTCGCAGCGACGGGCGAAGCCCAGGTCACGGCGGCGACCGTGCTTGGCATCCTCTCCTTGATCGTGTGGTCGCTGCTGCTGCTGGTGACGCTGAAGTACGTCCTCGTGCTGTTGCGCGCCGATAACGGTGGTGAGGGTGGCACGTTCGCGCTGATGGCGCTGGCGCAGTCGGTGGTCCAGCGCAGTCGGCACGCGATCCTGCTGCTCGCCATTGCTGGCGCCGCGTTTCTCTTTGGCGATGCGGCCATCACACCGGCGCTCTCGGTGATATCCGCCGTCGAGGGTCTGTCGGTGGTCGCACCGGGCTTCGATAAGGCGGTGGTGCCTCTCTCGGTTGCCATTCTGGTCGGGCTGTTCGCCGTGCAGAGGTATGGCACCGCGAGGGTCGGCGCCTTCTTCGGTCCGATCATCCTCGCTTGGTTCGTCACGCTCGCCGTTGTGGGCGCGGTGCGCATCGTCGAGCATCCCGGCGTGCTCGAGGCATTCAACCCGGTCCACGGCGTCTCGTTTCTCTTCAATAACGGACTGCTCGGGTTCACGGTGCTCGGCCTCGTGTTCTTGGCCGTGACGGGCTCGGAGACGCTCTATACCGACCTCGGCCATTTCGGCCGGAGGCCTATCCAGGCGGCTTGGCTCGTCGTGGCGCTGCCGGCGCTCACGATCAACTACCTGGGGCAGGGCGCGTTGGTGCTCGGCAACCCTGTAGCCATGCAGAATCCCTTCTTCCTGATGTTTCCGGAATGGAGCCGCTGGCCCGCGCTGGTGCTGACAACGGCTGCCACGGTGATCGCCAGCCAAGCCGTGATCACAGGCGCCTACTCCATCACCCGGCAGGCGGTTCAGCTCGGCCTGCTCCCGAGGTTAAGCATCCTCCACACCTCCGAGGAGGTGGCCGGGCAAATCTATCTGCCGCGCGTCAACTGGCTGCTGATGGGCGCCGTGCTGGTGCTCGTGGTGATGTTCAGGAGCTCCAGCGGGCTTGCTTCCGCCTACGGCGTCGCCGTGACGGCCACCATGATCACGACGTCCCTGATGGCCTTCGCGGTGCTCCGAGGGCGGTGGCTCTGGCCGGCGTGGCGGGTGGCGGCGCTGTTGGTGCCGCTGCTCGCCATCGAGATGATCTTCTTCAGTGCCAACGCCATCAAGCTGCTCCAAGGCGCCTGGGTGCCGATCGCCTTTGCCGCATTCCTCATCGCCGTCATGCTGACCTGGCGGCGCGGCACCGCTTTGCTCGCCGCCGAGGAACGCGCCCATGCAGATCTCAAATCGGTGCTGACCTCGCTGGAGCGCAAGCCACCGCTGCGTGTCAGCGGCACGGCCGTGTTTCTCACTGCCACGCCCGAGAGCGCGCCCAGCGCGTTGCTGCATAACCTGAAGCACAATCACATGCTGCACGAGCGCAATATCCTGCTGACCGTAAAGGCAGCCAACGCGCCGCGCGTGCCCAACAGCGAGCGGGTCAGGATCGAGAGCCTCTCGGAGACGTTCACGGGCGTGACGCTCACCTACGGGTTCGTGGAGACGCCCGACGTGATGAAGGGGCTCGCCCTGTGCCGACACCGGGGGCTCAACATCGACCCGCCCGCCACCTCGTTCTTCCTGTCGCGCAGGACGCTGCGCCCCACGCCCAGGTCGAAGATGAACCGCCTGCAGGAGAAGCTGTTCATCTGGCTCGCCCGCAGCGCCGAGAATGCGACGACGTATTTCCAGATCCCGCATGACCGCGTCGTCGAGATCGGCACGCAGATCGTCGTCTAGATCTAGGGCGTCGGCACCACGGCGGTGGCCTCGATCTCGACCTTGGCCCGGTCCTCCAGCAGCGCTGCCACCTGGACCAGCGTCATGGCCGGGAAGTGCCGGCCGATGACGCGGCGGTAGGCCTCGCCCACCTCGGCGAGGCGCGAGAGGTATTCGCGCTTGTCGGTGATGTACCAGGTGAGGCGCACGAGGTGCTCAGGTCCCGCGTCGGCCTCCGCCAGGACGGCGACGACATTGGCCAGCGCCTGCCCGACCTGGGCGACGAAGTCGTCGCTCTCGAAGCGCTGCTCAGCATTCCAGCCCACCTGGCCCGCCACGAAGACTTGCCGCCCGGTCGCGGCCACGCCGTTGGCGAAGCCCCTGGCCGGCGCCCAGCTCTTGGGATGAAGGAATTGCACGGTCTCTCCGAGGCGAGGTTGCGGGACGGCATCGGGTGGGCTGGGGCGCAGGCCCGCAGCCCGACGGGATTGGGCACCAATCCTGCCCTATCGTCAATGAGCGGTGCAGCGCCGTAGGGCGGGGCAGCGCGTCAGCGCGTAACCCGCCATGAACGGGTGGCGTGCCCGCGAAATGGCGGGTTACGGGCTTCGCCCTAATCGTACTGAGTCACTTTGCCATCCTCCGCTGCCGGCTGCGAATCAGCGATGCGTCTGATTCGCAGCGCGGGAGGCTTCGATGGACTGGCGGCGATCGGACGACAGTGCGGAGCGTTTTTCGGCG
>JBAPMW010000188.1:0-6607 GCA_049278815.1 Hyphomicrobiaceae bacterium | reverse complement strand
CGGGTCCGACACCTCTCTGAGGCCGCCGCATGCGGAGGGCTCATGGCTCGCCTCCACCGGCGTTGTGCTCATGCTGCCGGTCGCGGTTGCGGCCCACGTCGCGCGCGGCGCGCTGCGCGGCGGCCGGTGTCGCGAACACGTGACCGTCGAGCGTGTGGTAGGCCTTGCTGGCCGAGTGGAAGCGGAAGCCGCGTTCTCCCGCGTAGCGAACCACGATGCCCGCGGCCTCGCCGCGGAAGCCATCGATCGTATATCCTTCAGACATGGTTTTTCTGCGCGCCGGCTGGAGAGGCCGGCGTCCTGTTGCTGTGATCGGTTGGGACTGGAAGGTCGGACTGGGTGCTTTGACCGACGGTCAACAACACCGGGCGGTTGCCGTCATCCGACAACGCCGCAAGTCCTTCGCACAGCAGGGCGGGCAATGCCCGGCTTGTGTCACGTCCGCTTGTGTCATGTCCGCTTGTGTCATTGGGTCACTCCTTTCCAGGGAGTCCACGAAGACACCTCGTGGCACCTTAGCGTTTGATCTCGCGGCGCAAGCTGCTTGCCGAAATCACCGCGGTCCCCGCTCGGGTGAGCGGCGACAATGCACATATAGGCTTGGCGTTAGGAAACCCCAACCAAGCAAATCTGCGAAGCTTATGAGGGCGGACGTAGGGCGGCTTCGCGCTAACCCGCCCTACGCCGCCTGCGGTGCACCCACGCCGGTCAGGCCAACCCCCAGGCGGCGGCAATGCGCTCCGCGGCCTGGCGCAGGCGCGGCACGGCTTCCTCGCAGGAGGCAGGCGTCAGGCGCGGCAGGGGGCCATGCATGGTCAGCGTAGCCACCACCCGCTGGTGGGCGTCCAAGATGGGCACAGCCACGGCCACGATGCCGTCGAAGTTCTCCTCGTCGTTGGTGCCATAGCCGCGCGCCCGCACCTTCTCCAGCTCCGCCTCCAGGTCGCTCACGCGAGTGATGGACCGGGGCGTGCGGGCGACAAGCTTGCGGCTGCGCAACAGGCGCGCGCGCCGTTGCGGCTCCAGATAGGCGAGCAGCACCTTGCCGCCGGCGATGCAGTGGGCCGGCGTCCGCTGCCCGACCTCAAGGTGAATCCGCAGCGGCCACGCGCATTCGATGCGGTCGACGTAGACGTAGTCGAGGCCCTCCAGCACCCCGATGTTGCAGGTCTCGCCGACCTCGTCGACCAGCTCCTGCAAGGTGGCGCGCACCGGGGCCCACGGGTTGGCCCCCAGCGCCATCAAGGACAGCTGGATGAGGCGCGGGCCTACGGAGAAGCGCTCGCGAACGGGGTCGCGCAGCAGGAGCCCGCTGTCGCGCAGCTGCCCAAGCACGCGATGCACAGTCTGCCGCGGCAGGCCGAGCTCATTGGCAATATCCGGCAGACCGATGCCTTGCGGATTATCGGCTACCGTTTGCAGAACGGCCAAAGCCTTGCCCAGGACGTTCAACCTCTGGTCGTCCTTGGCGGACCTTCGGCGCGACTTTTTTTTGCCTTCAACGGGTCTCTGCAAGCGTGCGTCTGGACTCGTCACTCGTCCAGCCCTCGTGGTTTTCGCGGAATGGTTGTGTGCCCTCGGTTCAAGGTTACCACATAGACGTAGTGCGCCCCCCCTGCATTCCCGCGAGTGCCAGGAGGCGTACAGGGGCCGGCGGGCCCGTGCGCGAGTCCGTATAGCCACGAAGGGTTTACAAAGATTTGGGACGACACAGCCTGATTTCCAATGCCTGCTCGCGGAGCGTGCCGGCGTTAGCCTCAAGCCTGATATAAGTTGTCCAATTAGAGCAGCAAGTTAACCAAAATATGGTCTTTTCTGGCGGGGCTCCAGAACGCGGCAATCCCAGGTTGCGCTGCGCCGCCCCGACAAACCGGAGCGGTGCCCGGTCTGCAAGGCGAGGCCGCGTTTACTCTACGCTGCAAATTCAGCCGGGGCTCGGCTAGACTTCCTCCCGGGGAGAAGCGGTCCCGGGGACCGCACCGGAACGCCTGCAGGAGAGAGGCCATGCTCAAGGTCTATGGACGCGCCAACTCCATCAATGTGCGCAAGGTGCTCTGGATGCTGGGGGAGCTTGGCCTCCCCTACGAGCGCGAGGACTGGGGGCGCGGCTACCGGCCGACCAGCGATCAGGTGTTCCGCGCCATCAACCCGGCGGGCGTGGTGCCGGTGCTCGACGACGGGGATTTCCGGCTCCGGGAGAGCAACGCCATCGTCCGCTACTTGGCGGAAAAGCACGGACGGGCCGATCTCTACCCGAAAGACCTCAGGCAGCGCGCCCGCGTGGAGGCCTGGATGGACTGGGCTTCGACCGAGCTTCACACTGGCATGCGCCCGGTGTTCCACGCCCTGGTGGTGAAGAACCCGGCTTTCGCCGGCATGGTCGACAGCAGCGTGAAGGAGTGGACGGAGCAGATGCAGGTGCTGGAGGAGCACCTGGCCAGGAGTGGACCCTACGTCATGGGCGAAGCGTTCACCGTCGGCGACATCCCGGTCGGCCTGAACGTGAACCGCTGGTTCGCGATTGCCTTCCCCAAGGCCGAGCTGCCGGCTGTCTCCGCCTACTACGACCGCCTCGCCGAGCGCCCGCCGTTCCGGGAGCACGGCCGCAACGGCACGCCTTGAGCCGGCTTCGGTCGTTTCGGGCCAGGGTATCGGCTTGCAAACGCAGGGCCTGCACATCCGGCCCTGCTTTGGCCGCAAGTTGCCTGCAATCATGGCAACCTTGGGGCTCGCGTCGACGTGGGGGTTGACGATGCTGAGAGCGATCGTCCTCATGCTATGCTTGGTATCCGCAGGGGGCATTGCCGCCTACTCGTATTACTCGCGCGACGACACGGATGCGCCTGTCTACACGGTGCTGAGCCCCTCATCTCACCCTGCGCCCAAGGCGGTCGCGCCCCAGCGGATTGCCCCTGAGGACCAGGCCTCCCTGGCGCGCGAGCTCCAGAAGGAGCTGAAGCGGGTGGGCTGCTACAACGGCGAGATCAACGGCGTGTGGACCACGTCGAGCCGTCTCGCCATGAAGACCTTCGTCGAGCGCGTCAACGCGGCGCTGCCGATCGACAAGCCCGACCCCGTCCTCCTCAGCCTCGTGCACGGCCACCGCGAGCCCGCCTGCGGTGTCGGCGTGACGGCGGACGCCGCCAAGGAAGCGCCGCCTGACGCCAAACCCGATGAAGACAAGACCGGCCCAGCCGCCGCAGTGGCCGGAGCGGCGGCGGCGACGGCGCTCGCTGCCGGCGCCGGCGCAAAGCAGGACGCGAAAGCCTCCACCCCGGAGGCGGCCCCCAAGAGTGAGCCTCCCGAGCCCAAGCGCGCGCGCCGGCCGAAGCGATCGACCAAGGCTCCGCGGCCGCCCAAGGTGGTGAGCGATTTCTTGAAGCTGTTTGGCAACTAGCGTTCCGTCTCCAACTCTTCGTTCCTTGTCATCCCGGCACTTGTTGCCGGGATCCAGCGCAAAGGAAGCGCCGGAGCAAGCAGTTGGCTGGATCCCGGTGACAAGCACCGGGATGACAGAGAATGTCGCTGTGTCAGAGTCACCACACTAGCGCGCGGTTGCTGGGCACATTGCCGTGCGGCGCGCGCGCCCTACGGCCTGCCGACGATCGCTCCGGTATCAGCCGCGGCCTTCGCCGGAACGCGCGGTTTGACCCCGCCTGCCCGTGCGAAGCCCCAGGCGCCGAGGTTGCGGCGCAGGCGGTCGGGGATCGTGCGCTCCTCGAACGCGGCGCCGGCTTTGAGCGGCAGGATCGGCGCGAGCGCGGCGCGCCAGAACGCGGCGGACCTGTGCGCCCACAGGCTGGTGAAGGGCGCGGGGTCGGCGTGCGCCGCCGGGTGGAGCATCCTCGGACGGTGGCCGAAGTGGCGCGCCTCGATGGCCGCCGACGATGAGATGGTGATGAGCTGCACGTCGCTGGCCGCGGCCAGCAGGGCGTAGATGTTGGCCTCGGTGAGTTGCCCCGCGCAGCGCTGCTGGAGCATGCCGAGCAGAGGGTTGTCCGGAGCCAGCGGGTGTGGCTTGAGGACGAGCCGCCGCCCGTCCAGTGCCTGCGCCACCCGCTCCACCGCCTCGGTGTCGGGAAAGAAGCCGCCGGCTTTGATCAGCGAGCGGTCGTACCGGGTCTGGGCCAGGAAGATGCGCGCGCCGTTGCAGGCGGCTGCCGCCGGGTCGCCCCTGTGCTGGGCGCGCAGGCGCGCCACGGCCTCCGCCACGTGGTTCGGAGAGACCAGCCCGGGATGGGCGATCCGATCGACTGGCCCCTCGATCGGCCACGAGCAGCGCAGGCTGAGCGCCAGGTCGTCGAGGAACCTGAGCGGGCTCACCTCGACATCGACCCAGGGCGCCCCGATCCTGTCGAGGATCGACCGCATCAGCGGCGACAGCTCGAAGCCGATTACCAGCGCGCGGTCATAGTCTGGACTGAGCGCGTCGACCAAGTCCGGCGGCGGATCGACCTGGTCATAGGTGGCGGCCCACGCCTCCACCGAGGGCGCATGACCCAGCAAGCCATACCAGTCGGCGATCAGAGCGTAGCCATCGTCGGGCGCATTGCGCCGATACCTCACATCGGGCCACAGGCCTGTCAGCTCGTACAGCACGCGCGACACCTCGCCGCGCAGCCAGCGCACGTTGGGCAGCTGGTTGGGGTCGCCGCACGCGGTCCGGAACACGTCCCCGGTCATGACAATCCGCTCGATACGCATCGGGGGCACCCATCGCTACGCTACACGACATGGCCGCCTCCCTGCCCTCGGGAGTGACGGCGTCGGCGCATTGTATGCCTACAGATCGGCGTTGTACATCGCCAAAGATCCGCCGTCACCTTATTTCGCACGCAGCCCGGCGGGGTTCGGGCCGCAATCGGCTGTTCGTTGCAGGTTCCGACGCCTGCTGGCGGACAGCGGAGAGGACCGATGTCGGTCATCCGGCGCGGGGCGGATGACAGAGCGGCGGGCTTGGGCTATGCCCACGCGGCCATGCTGCACATCAACGAGCTGACCTACCGCATCCAGGGCCGCGTCATCTTCGACGGCGCGTCGGCGGGCATTCCGGCAGGCCACAAGGTGGGCCTGGTCGGCCGTAACGGCGCCGGCAAGACCACGCTGCTGCGGCTGATCGCCGGCGAGCTGGTGCCGGACGACGGCGGCATATCCGTGCCGCGCGCCACCCGCATCGGCTGGGTGGCGCAGGAGGCGCCCGGCGGCCCGGAGCGGCTGATCGACTTCGTGCTGGCGGCAGACGCGGAGCGCAGCCGGCTGCTGGCGGAGGCCGAGACGGCGCACGATCCCGCCCGCATCGCCGACATCCACCAGCGGCTCACCGATATCGGCGCCTACGCGGCGCCCGCCAAGGCGGCGCGCATCCTGGCGGGCCTCGGCTTTGACGAGGCGACCCAGCAGCGCCCCTGCGCGGAGCTCTCGGGCGGCTGGCGCACGCGGCTGGCGCTCGCTGCCGTGCTGTTCACCGAGCCCGAGCTGCTGCTGCTCGACGAGCCCACCAACTACCTGGACCTGGAAGGCACCCTGTGGCTGGAGGACTACCTGCGGGACTACCCGCACACGGTGGTTATCGTCAGCCACGACCGCGACCTCCTGAACCGCTCCGTGACCGCGATCCTGCACCTCTCCCAGGGCCGGCTCGCGCTCTACACCGGCGGATACGACCAGTTCGAGGAGACCCGGCGGGAGAAGCAGCGCCTCGACCTCAAGCTCAAGAAGAAGCAGGACGATGAGCGCCGCCACATCGAGGCGTTCATCACCCGCTTCAGGGCCAAGGCCTCCAAGGCGACGCAGGCGCAGAGCCGGGTGAAGGCGCTGGCGCGCATGCAGCCGATCGCCGCGCAGATCGAGGAGCGGGTGCCACCGTTCGCGCTCCCCAACCCGGGCAAGGCGCTGGCGAGCCCGCTTGTCAGGCTGGAGGGCGCCGCCGTCGGCTATGCTCCCGGCGAGCCAGTGCTGCGCGGGCTCGACCTGCGCCTCGACGCCGACGACCGCGTCGGCCTGCTCGGCGCCAACGGCAACGGCAAGAGCACGTTCGCCAAGCTGATCGCCGGCCGCATGGCGACGATGGCGGGGCGCCGCTACGCCTCCGACAAGATGGCGGTAGGCTACTTCGCCCAGCACCAGATGGACGACCTGCCCGAAGGCCGGACGCCCTACGACCACATGGTCCGGCTGATGCCCGAGGCCACCGAGGCGCAGCGACGGGCGAGGCTCGGCACGCTGGGCTTCGGCATCGACAAGGCCAATACCACGGCCGGGCAGCTGTCGGGCGGCGAGAAGGCGCGGCTGCTGATGGCGCTGGCCACCTTCCACGCGCCGCACCTCCTGATCCTCGACGAGCCCACCAACCACCTCGACGTGGACGCGCGCGAGGCCCTGGCGCGGGCGCTCAACGACTACGAGGGCGCCGTCATCCTCATCAGCCACGACCGGCACCTGGTCGACGCCTGCGCCGACCGGCTGTGGCTCGTGCGCGGCGGCACCGTGCGCACCTACGAGGGCGACATGGCCACCTACCGCACCGAGTGCCTCGCCGAGCGCGGCGGCGAGCCCATGGCTCCGCGGGGCGACGGTGCGGTCAGGCCGAACGCCCAGTCGAGGCTCT
>JBAPMW010000187.1:0-4763 GCA_049278815.1 Hyphomicrobiaceae bacterium | reverse complement strand
GGCGAGAGACAGCCGCGCCCGCAACGTGCCCGCTCGCAGCAACCCGCACAGCCTCGCGCGCAGGACGAGCCACGCAGCAACGCACCGCATCAGCGTTCGCAACGGCCCGAGCGCAAGCGCCACGTCGAGCGCGACAATGATCGCACACCGGCGCCGGTCGGCCTCGGCGACCACGTGCCGGCGTTCCTGCGCCGGCCAGCACGGCCGACCAGCCACTAGGCAAATGCAGGGTGCAATCGTGCGGCAGCGCGATTGCACCGATGTCGGCCTGTCGGCAGGCGCCTTCGGCCTGGATCGGTGGAACGCCGCTGTGCCGCGTTGCACCCTACGTCGCCTACGCCCCCTCCGTCACAATCCCCCGCAGAAACTCCGCCCGCTGCGTGGCAGCGTTGTGCAGAAGGGCGTGTGTTAGCAGTTCACGATAGACAACTTGATTTGAGACGTACCGCGTCCATCGTTCGGTTGACGCGCGAGAGTGGAGAGCGGGCGCGCGCGGCTCAAACATGCCCCCGATCGCCAGGCCGATCCCGTGCAGACCGCTGACCTCCCGATCCAGAACGCGCCGATCGCCGACGTCGTAAGCGTCGCAAATGGCGAGCCGGCGAGATCCGTGCGCGTTGCATTCCCCGCTGCGGATGCTCACCGCCGCGGCGGCAGGCGCTCGAAGGTCGGCATTCCCTCCGGCACGTGGTGGAACGGCTGCTTGTCGACGGTGTGGATCGCCATCTGCGGCCCACCGAACAGGCCCGGATCGTCGAGCGTCCCCACCTTCACGACCACCGCCGGCAGACCCTGCGGCCGCGTGACGAGGTGCGTCCCGCAGTCGGGGCAGAACTCCCGCGTCACGGGCCGCGCCAGGTCGGTGCGCGCGAACGGCTTGGGCGTCCCCTTGCTGTACTGGAAGCCCGCGACCGGCATGAGCACGAACATGTTCGGCGAGCCGCCCGTGATGTACTGGCATTCGCGGCAGTGGCATTGCGCCTTCATGATCGGCTCGCCTTCCGCCACATAGCGCACGCTGCCGCAATAGCACCCGCCTTCCAACCTCATGCGATCTCCTCCCAGCGTTCTCGCGCGACTGCGCAAGCATTCGGGCATTATGGCGCCACTTTCCCCGCGCGTCAGCAGCCGAGGAACACCGCGCGCACGAGCTCGCGGTAGAGCATGATCTGCCGCGGCAGGGCGTCCTTGTCCCGCATGAGCCTGGAGAGGATGATACCGCCGTCGACCAGGGCGTTCGCCATATCGGCGAGATCGTCGAGATCGACCGCCATCCTTGGCGGATAGCGCTCGGCGATCGCCGTCAGGCGCTCCCGGAATATGCGTTGCCAACCCTGCACGCCCGCCTCTGTCAGCTCGCGCACCTCGCGGCTCAGGAGCTGGTCCTGGTAGACGAACGAGGCGACGAGACAGCCGGGGTGCGCTCCCGGCAGGTCCGCCATCGTCTCGGCCAGCAGCCGCAAGGCGACGAGGAAGCCGTGCAGCGGATCGTCGTTAAGCTCGTCGGCGCGCTTGAAGATGTCGGCCAGCACGCCGTTGTGCTCGTCGATGTAGCGTTGCATCAGCGCCTTGGCGAGCTCGCTCTTGTCCTTGAAGTGGTAGAAGAAGCCGCTCTTGGTGATGCCGGCGCCAGCGATCAGCTCGTCGATGGAGGTGGCGGCGAAGCCCTTCTCCAGCACGGCCGCCTCGGCGAGAACGAGAAGCCGCTCGCGCGCGTTGCTGCCTCTGGTCTGGGGCGCAGTCTGGGTGGCCTGGGACATCGGTTGATCGATCGTTGCGCGGGCCATGAGATCCCGCTGCTGGCGCAGCTGTACCGAAGGTACAGTCGAGGCGCACGAATGCAACCGCCGATGTCTCTGTCGGTGGCCACGACGTTCTATAATCCATTGAATTAGCTTGCGAAACGGTGTTGTGATCGAGCTTGACCATCGGTCGTCTGGAAATCCCCGCTCCGCGTCGGCATCTAGCCAGCACAACAATCAACGCAAGCTGGGGATCGATCATGAGCCAATACAGAACGCGCCTGCCGCAATTGGACGGCGGCCTCTACCTCACCGACGGCGGCATCGAGACCACGCTGATCTTCCACGACGGGCTGGAGCTGCCGCACTTCGCGGCCTTCCACCTGCTGAAGGACGAGGCCGGCACCGCCGCGCTCAGGCGCTACTTCGCGCGCTATGCCGAGATCGCCCGCACCAACCGCACCGGCTTTATCCTGGAAAGCCCGACCTGGCGGGCGAGCGCCGACTG
The DNA here is from genome assembly GCA_049278815.1 of Hyphomicrobiaceae bacterium. Taxonomy (GTDB): domain Bacteria; phylum Pseudomonadota; class Alphaproteobacteria; order Rhizobiales; family Hyphomicrobiaceae; genus AWTP1-13. Next base: position 2,513 of record JBAPMW010000187.1, on the reverse strand, counting down.
GGGCGAGAAGCTCGGCTATTCAACGTGCGCGCTGGCTGAGGCTAACGCGCGGTCGATCGACCTGATGCAGGAGCTGCGCAGCGAGTTCCAGGGCCAGGGCGGCGCACCGTTCGTGGTAAGCGGCTGCCTCGGCCCGCGCGGCGACGGCTACGATCCGGGCGCCGTCATGCGCCCCGACGAGGCGCAGGCCTACCATGCCGGGCAGATCGGCGTCTTCGCCGGCACCGGGGCCGACATGGTGACGGCCATCACCATGACCAACGCCAGCGAGGCGATCGGCGTCGCGCGCGCGGCCCGGGCTACCGGCATGCCGGCGGCGATCTCCTTCACGCTGGAGACGGACGGACGCCTGCCCACCGGACAGAGCCTGAAGGAGGCGATCGCCGAGGTGGACGAGGCGACACAGGGCGCGCCGGCCTACTACATGATCAACTGTGCGCACCCGACGCATTTCGCTGCCACGCTCGCGGGCGAGGGCGCCTGGCTCGGCCGCATCCGCGGCATCCGCGCCAACGCCTCGAAGCGCAGCCACGCCGAGCTCAACGAGGCCCCCGACCTCGACGCCGGCGACCCCGTGGAGCTGGGTGGCGAGTACCGCGCGATGGTGCGCCGCCTGCCGCAGATCAACGTGCTCGGCGGCTGCTGCGGCACCGACCACCGTCACATCGAGCGCATCTGCGCAGCGTGCGGAGAGGATCGGACCTCCAGGGCCTGATCCCATTGCCGGCTCACTTGCCCGCCGCCCCCTTGGCGTCGGGCTCGTCGTCGCCATCCTTGATCAGGCTCAGCACCCTCTCGAAGGCGTCCGCGTTGTTGGGGACGAACTTCACCACCTCCCAAGCTGGCCGCGTGGGAGTGCTCGTCCTCTGCTGCATCAGGAGGGCATTCAGCTTCTGCGCCTCCTCCCATGAGGTGACCAGCACGATATCGCGCCTCTGCCGCTTGCGTGCCGCATCTCCGGGCGTCGTCTCCCGGGGCGGCCGCTTCATCAGGCAGCAGACCTCCTGCTCGGCCTTGGCCTCGCCTCTGCTGCGCAGATCGATCTTGGCCTTGGTATCCTGCGATAGCAGCCAGCTGAGCGTCGGCGTGAACCAGGGGTCGGAGAGATAGAAGAACGTCTCGCGGGTGAGGTCGAGGTCGCGCACGCCGCGAAGCTGGGCACCGCGCGCCGAGCGGACGCTGTTGAACGCGACCAGCGGCGTCAGCAGCTCGAAATGCTCGTCCGTCGAGGCCGCGGCCTTGCGTTGGGCAGGACGGTCGGTGAAGCGGATCAGGTGGAACCTGATGTCGGCGGCGAACTCCTTGAAGGCGTCGTAGTCGGTTCCATCCCAACGCCGCGGCCGCAGATAGCGCTCCAGGTCATCGAGGAGGTCGATGGCTACCGAGCCGCCGCTGTTGTCGAAGTAGGCCCCGTCAAGGAGCTCCAGCACGTCGATGCCGTTGTAGAACCCAGAGGGTCGCTCGATCTTGCGGCTGCGCTTGATGTTGGCGGGCGGCGTCACGTAGGGGAAGCGCGCGCTCAGCGCCACGGCGGTGCTCATCGCCATCTGCAGGTCCGGCCGGAAGTCGAGGATGTTGGCGATCACGGAGCTTCCCGTGCGCTCGCTCTGGGCATTCGCCCTGCGCAACAGCTCCTCCAGCTCCTCCTCGCGCCCGGCTGCCACCGGCACGCGCCGCACGCTCAGGCTCTGGCCCTGCCCCCATTTGACCTGCGACACCAGCACGGGAGCGCCGGAGTTGACACCGGTGGTGCCCAGGAACAGGGCAGGCGCCGGACCGTCGGGCTTCCATCGGCCGTAGAAGTCGGCCTCCAGGCCGTAGGGCGGCCTCTGGCGCTTGGCTTTGCGGGCGCGCTTCTCCTTGGCCATCTTGGCCCAGGCGTCCTCGAAGGCGTATTCCAGGGCGTACGCACGATCCATGCCAAACCGCAGCCACGGCAGGAGCAGGCTCGGGATGTCGAACAGCAACGCGCTATCGACGACGGGCGTGAGGAAATCGGCGGTAAAAAACGCCTTCACCTTCTCCTCCAGCTTCGGAGCGCCGTGCCGCGGGCTGCAGTCTTGCGGCGCCTCGCCAGGCTTGGTGCGCAAGGCCTCCGGCACGCTGCGCACGAGTTCGGCGAACACGGCTGAGCCGAGGGCCCCGCCCGACACCCCGCTCAGAACGAACATATGGTCGACGATCTCGGGGCAGGAATCGTAGAGGCGCGCCAGCGACAGCGCGGAATGGTAGGCCGCGTAGATGCCGCCGCCTTGCGCCGCCATGACCATCACCGGGTAGGTCTTGCCCTTCTTCTTGTAGGCGTCGATGGCCGGACGGCGCACCTGCAGCCAGGCGAGGAACGCCTGGCGCAGCATCATCGTGCCTCTGGCGCTCTCCACCTCGCGGGCCGTGAGGCCGCTCTTGGCGCTGAGCGATGGCGGGATCTCGGAGCGGTAGCGGAACTCCCGCGTCGGGAACAGGAAGTCGAGGCCATGCATCACCACCATGACGGAGATCGCAATGGAAATGAT
>JBAPMW010000186.1:0-11210 GCA_049278815.1 Hyphomicrobiaceae bacterium | reverse complement strand
GGATGCGGCGCGCGCCCGGGCCCCCGAGGCGCCCGCAATCTACCTCTCCCCGCGCGGGGAGCCGCTGACGCAGGCGCTGGTGCGGGACCTCGCGGCGGCACCCGGCGTCATCCTGCTGGCCGGCCGCTTCGAGGGGCTCGACCAGCGCGTCATCGACGCCCGCAGCCTCAGGGAGGTGTCGATCGGCGACTACGTGCTGTCGGGCGGCGAGCTGGCGGCCATGGTGCTGATCGATGCGGTGGTGCGGCTGCTGCCCGGCGTGGTCGGGGCCGCCGCCTCCCTCGCCGAGGAGAGCTTCGAGGCCGGCCTGCTGGAGTACCCCCACTACACCCGCCCGCGCGAGTGGGAGGGCCGCACCATCCCCGAGGTGCTGCTCTCCGGCGACCACAGGCGCATCGCCGAGTGGCGCCGCGCCGAGTCAGAACGCCTCACCCGCGAGCGCCGGCCGGACTTGTGGGCGAGGCACACGGGCAAGGGATAGGGCAAGGGGTGCGCCGCGCGCGGACGCTGCGGTCAATCGAGGTGCCGGGCAGGGTCCTGCGAGCTGTGGCGGATGCGGAGGATGTGCACCTCTCGGGCGGCTTCATCCACCGTGTAGAAGACGAGGTAGGGATAGCGCACCACCGCCAGCACGCGAATACCGGCGCGCTCCGTGGGGCGGGCACTGTAAGGATGACGACCGAGCCTGTTGATGGCTCGCTGGATCCTGGCCTTCACGCTCTGTGCGGCGCCGGGATCACTTTCTGCGATATAGGAAAAGATTTCGTCGAGCTGCTTGAGAGCCTTGACCGTGTATCTGACGTTCACAGCCCATGCCTGGCGAACATGGCGGCGACCTCGGCGTCGGTGGCGAACTCACCCCGTCGGGCCTCGGCCAGCGCTTCCTCGAGATCGGCGCGCTCGGCGTCGCTCAGCTTGTAAGCCGTGGTGGCGAGCCGATGCATGTGCTCCAGCACCTCGGCAGCCGCATCTTGGCGCTCGCGGGGCCAGCCCTTGACCGCCTCAAGCACCGTCTCCAGCCGCTTCGAAAGCATCGCCAATCCTCCTTGCCGGATAAATAGCACGACTCCTCGTCAATTGCTCACCCCTGGCGCCGATTCCTCGCCTGCGAGTGCACGCCGATGAGCTGCCCCAGGAAGCTGCGGAAGTCGCGGCCCTCGCGGGAGGGGCCGGCCTCGGCGGGCGCGGCGACGGCTGGCGAGGCGATCGCCTCCGGTTGGGGCTCGAAGAAGCAGAAGCCGGCGGGGCGGTAGGGGGAGCCGGGGATCTCGTCGCTGCCGGAGAAGCGCACCAGCGTCAAAAGCTGCTCGGCCGCCCTGGCGGGGGCGAGGCCCTTCTCCAGGATCATGTCGAGGTAGATGAATTCGGTCAGCGCGCTCTGCGCCCAGTCGACCGCCGTGGTGTAGCCCGACACGGGGAACGGCGCCGCCTTGAGCGCCTGGCTTGCATCATGGCCGACCAGGCAGGCGGAGAAGTGGAGCAGCTTGAGGCTGTCGGCCAGCCGCAGCGCGTCGACCACCGCGGGCATGCCGATGGGCCTGCCGTCCACCGTCAGGCCGCTGGTCTCGCCGTGCCCGGTGATGACGAGGACGGTCGGCTCGGGCAGATAGGCCAGCTGGCGGCACCAGCGCACGAGGCTCGCCTCGTCGGCGTAGAAGCGGTGGCGCACCTGCGCCCAGGGCACGCGCGCGAACAGCTCGTGCAGCATGTGGCCGAACGCGAATTCCTTCTCGTCGAGCGTGCGCTGCCAGTGCGCCTCCATCACCACGAGCCAGGTGAGCGCCGGATGTGGCATCACGCGCCGGCCCGCCAGCTGCTGGTCCGGCGTCCCGTCCTGGCTCCACTCGCCGCCGAAGCTATACCCGTGCTGATCGAGCTCGATGCGGCCGCGGCCCTTGATCCGGCTGCCCTCCACCCGGAAGGTGTAGCGACCGCCGCCCGTGACATCGGCCTCCACGCGTGCCGTCTCGTCGTGCTCCACGCCGCCGCGCACCTGCTCTCCCTCCTCAACGAGGTGCAGACGCCCGATCGAGGTATCCCAAAGCCCGTCGAGGCCGCGCCAGCCCTGCCAGGGGCGCGTCCGTGGCAAGCCCCCCTCGGCCAGGTACTCGCCGACGAAGCAGCCGGGGCGCCGCAGCCTGAACCAGCCGCTGCCCTTCTCGACGGCCTCCTTGTACTTGAAGGTGAGCCTGCCCTCAGCGACCGTCCCCTCAAGCGCGCACTCGGTGCCTTCCCGGCCATAGGTGCCGGTGACGCCGGTGCCCTGCTGGCGCAGCGTCATGACGCCGAACGAGGTGGTCCAACGGCCGGAGAAATCGACCGGCCCAGGGGCGGCGGCGGGCGGCGGGACAGAGGGCACGGTGGTCATCGCCGGGCGTATCTCCTGAGCCTCACGAGCAGGTCCTTGAGCGGATCTCCGACCCAGGCGTAGGTGAGGAAGCTGTGGTGCTTGGCGTCCTTGGGGGCCGGCAGAAAGGCGATGCTGCCAGGCTCCAGCCGCGGCTCCAATGCGGTGGTGAAGGGGATCTGCCGCTCGGTCAGAAGCTTCTGCATCTGCAGGTTGCGCGCCTGTGTGGAGGGTGTGTAGGTGCTCACGAAGAACGCGGACTTCTTGCGCGAGAGCCAGCTCGTGAAGGTGTCCACATCGCCGTAGAGCGCATCGAACAGCACCACGCCCTGCAGGCGGTTGCCGATGCCGCCGTGGTGCACGCACCAGGCCGTCGTCAGATAGCCGCCGCTGTAGGCGACGATCACCGCCGGCATGCTGGCGAACGAGCGCACCGAGCGCCGGTCGCCGTGCAGCCGCGCCAGATGCTGGGCCGCCTCGGCGAGGAATTGCGCGAAAGCGCCGGGCTGCCAGAACTTGCCGGCGCTCGAGTCCGCGGCGTTGACTGCGAGCTGCGGCGCGATCAGGGCCGCGTTGACGCCGGAGTCCGAGAGCTGACGGGTAACCTTCTGGCGCAGGTAGACGTCCTCGCCGAGCTTGGCGCCGTGGCCGTGGAAGAACACGATCAGCAGGCCCGGCCGGCGGATATCGAAGCCCTTGGGCAGATACATGAGGACCTGACGGTCGCTGTAGGTCTCGTCCTCCCAATAGACCCTGCCGGCGCCGGTGCGGTGCCCGCGTCGGCCGTTCTCATCGACGTTGAGGAAGGGCTTGTTGCTGCGCGGCACGAGCCCGTCGTAAGGAAACGGCGCCGTCTCGAAGTTCTCGATCTTGATGCGTCCGCGCGGCAGCGGCTGACTGCGCGTGTACACCTGATGGGGGACGGGCACGCCCTTGACAGTCTTTTTGGCCGTCGTCGGCGCGTCTTTCGGCGAGCCGGCTGCACCGTTCGTGCCTGCCAGGGCCGCCGCCAGAAGCACAGCCACGGCCGTGCACGCAAGCGTCCCCCGGTTTTTTTCACTAGGTCTTTGCAATGCCGTCTATCGCTGCGATGATCCCCAACTGGTCCCGGGCACCTGGCTCCCAACTGACCCGAGGCGCTCGCCCGAAGCCAACTGCGACCTGAGACTACTGCCTCCGGAGGGCCCCCAACCGACGCCCGGCAGCCGCAGGGCTACGCGACGCGAAGCGGCGCCAGTTACGCCCAAATCATGTCCGAAGCGTGGACATGAGAGCACTGGGGAGAGCACATATGCTTAACGACGGCGTGCCGCCCGGCGGCCGCGCCGCCTCGGCCAAGGGCGCCCCTGTGCCATCTCGAGCACGCGCTGCGAGCACCCCGGGCGAGGCGGCCCAGGCCGCGGAAGCGGCGGCTGGTGCTCCGGTCACGGCGTCTACGGCCACGGCGCTGGCGGTGGCCAGTATGATCGGCATCGGCGTGTTCACGAGCCTCGGCTTCCAGGTGCGCAACCTGCCGTCCGGCTTCGCCCTGCTGGCGCTGTGGGCGGTGGGCGGGCTGGTCGCCCTGTGCGGCGCCCTCTCCTACGCCGAGCTCGCCACCGCCTTCCCGCGCTCCGGTGGAGAATACAACCTGCTGTCGCGCATCTATCATCGTTCCGTGGGGTTCATGGCCGGATGGCTGTCGGCGACGGTGGGGTTCTCGGCACCCACGGCGCTCGCCGCCATGGCGTTCAGCGGCTATCTCGCCAACGCTTGGCCCGGCGCGCCGCAGGTTGCGGCGGCGCTGGCGGTGGTGTGGATCGTGTCGCTGGTGCACCTGCTCGGCACGCAGGGGGCAAGCGCGTTCCAGAACGTCTCGACTCTGTTCAAGGTGCTCCTGATCGTCGCGGTGATCGCCGCGGCCGTCGTGTACGGCCGGCCGCAGCCGCTCTCGTTCGCCCCTTCGGCGGGGGATCTTGAGCTGATCGCGAGCCCTGCGTTTGCGATCAGCCTGGCGTACGTCATGTATGCCTACAGCGGCTGGAATGCCGTCACCTATATCGCCGGCGAGGTGCAGAATCCGCGTCGCACCGTGCCCCTGTCGGTCATCGCCGCGGTCGCCGTGGTGACGGTGCTCTACGTCGGCCTCAATGCCGCGTTTCTCTACACCACGCCGATGCAGCTCATGGCGGGGCAGATCCAGGTGGCAGCCATCGCCGGTCAGCACATCTTCGGCACGGCCGGTGCACGCATCGTCGATGCGGTGATCTGTGTGGGGCTCGTCTCCACCATCAGCGCCCTGATGTGGCTGGGGCCGCGGGTGACCATGGCCATGGGAGAGGATTTCCGGCTGCTGGCGCCGTTCGCGCGCCGGAACGCGGGCGGCACGCCGGTGAATGCTACCTTTTTCCAGCTGGTTGTGGTGACTCTGCTACTGTTCACGCAGAGTTTTGAGTCTATCGTGGAGTTCATACAGTTCAGCTTAACGATTTCGTCGTTTCTTACGGTGCTAGGCGTCCTCGTGCTTCGCTTCACACAGCCGACACTGCCTCGCCCCTACAAGGTTTGGGGCTATCCGGTCACACCGCTGCTGTTCTTGGCCGTGTCCCTGTTCATGATGGTCAACCTAGTGCTCGAACGCCCCGTACAATCGCTGGCGGGGATAGGCATCATGCTGTCCGGCTTGCTTGTCTACGCCGTCTCGACCAGACAATCGCGCACCCAGCTCGGAGGGAGTACCTAGACTATGCGTGCAGTTCAGGCCATGGCGAGAGCCGGAGCGCTCTGCCTGGCGTTATGCCTCGCGGCGGTGGCACCGCCGGCGTGGGCGGCCGAGAGCCCCAACGACGTCGCGCGTTTCCTGGCGGGGCTGCCGGTGGCGGAGGCTTCCCCGCTCGCGCCGCTCACGAAGGAGGCGGCTTGGCAGCAGCACGCTCGCTCGCTCGATACGGCCTGGTCGCGGGTTGAGAAGGAGCGGCTCAGCAAGATCCGGGACTGGTCGGTGGCCAACCTGACGAAGCCGCAGCAGACGGTTCTGTATATGTTCAGCGGTCCCGACTTTCTCTACGTCAACGCCTTCTTCCCGAACCGCACCACCTACGTGATGAGTGGCCTTGAGCCGATCGGCCAGATCCCCAGCATCGCGCCCGGTCTGCGCAAGCACTATGGCGCCGCCCTGGCGGGCTTGCGCGGCGCGGTCGGCACGGCGCTCAACTACAGTTTCTTCATTACCAGGAACATGCAGAGAAACTTGGCCCAGAGCAGCCTGCGGGGTGTATTGCCGGTGCTCTATCTGTTCCTGGCGCGCGCGGGCAAGACCATCACGGTCGTGACGCTCATCGCGGTCGATAACGAAGGCAAGGTGGTGGAGGCGGGCACCAAGGACGCCACCCAGGGCGTGAAGATCACTTTCACCGGCCAGGAAGGCAAGGTGCAGACGCTCTACTATTTCCAGACCGATCTCTCCAACGGCGGCGTGGCGCGCAGCGGTTTTCTCAAGTTCTGCGAGCAGCTGGGCGTAGCCGAGATCTTCATCAAGAGCGCCTCGTATCTCCTGCACAGCGGCAACTTCTCCGCCGTGCGCACCTTCCTGCTCGACCGTGCAGCCACGGTGGTGCAGGACGACTCCGGCATCCCGATGCGGTTCTTCTCGGCGTCGGGGTGGAAATTGCAGCCGTTCGGCCGCTACGTGGGGCCCATCTCCATCTTCGCCGGGCGGTATCAGAGGGGTTTGAGCGAGCTGTTCCGCAAGATGAATCCGCCACGGCTGGAGTTCGGCATGGGCTATCGTTGGCGCCCGCACGAGTCTAACGTGCTCCTGGCCTCGCGCACCCCGCGCGATGTGGCGTCGGAGACACCCCGGCCGCAGTAGGCGACCGGGTGCGTGCGCCTCCGCACGGGAAGCCTGCGGGGTGCGCGCGGCAAGCTGCCGAGACTTCAATTTCTGCTCCAGTCGGCCCGCTCGCGGGACGGCACCTCCAAGAGTATCGGCTCACTGTTGGGCCGACAACCGAAAGGCCACCGCCATGCGGCCAACCCCGTTGCCCCAGTCCCGTCCCCGTTTGCCCTTCGTGCTCTGTCTGGCGGCAGTAACAGTCGCGGGCGCAGCGTTCGCCCAGCAGCCGGCCCAGGACTACAAGCCGACGAGGGGGCAGCAGGGCAAGGACGTGGTGTGGGTGCCGACCGAGCAGGCCCTGGTCGACAAGATGCTCGACATGGCCAAGGCGGCGCCCGGCGACTATGTGATCGACCTGGGCTCCGGTGACGGCCGCACCGTGATCACCGCGGCCAAGCGGGGCATCAAGGCGCATGGCATCGAATACAACCCCGACATGGTGGGCCTGTCCAAGCGCAACGCCGAGAAGGCGGGCGTGGCCGACAAGGCCACCTTCGCCAACGCCGACATCTTCCAGAGCGACTTCTCGCAGGCCACGGTTCTCACCCTGTTCCTGCTGCCCAATCTCAATGTCAAGCTGCGCCCGACCATCCTCAAGATGAAGCCCGGCACCCGCGTGGTGTCGAACAGCTTCGAGATGGGCGACTGGAAGGCCGACCAAACCGAGGTTCTGCCCCCCGGTTGCAGTTCCTTCTGCCGCGCGTATCTCTGGATCGTGCCGGCGCAGGTGGCCGGCGTCTGGCGGCTCGGCGACAGCGAGCTGAGCATCGACCAGAAGTACCAGACCTTCACCGGCAAGCTCACCACCGGCAACGTCATCGCCCCCGTCAAGGGCCGGCTGGACGGCGACCGCATCGCCTTCACCGCCGCGGGGAAGGAGTACGCCGGCCGCGTCGCCGGCGACACCATCGAAGGCATCGCCAAGCCGCCCGATGCAGGAACGGCGTGGAAGGCAGTACGGAAGTAACCGGCACGCCCGGTCGGGTGCCCTGGCATACACGCCTCAATCCTGGAACACGTCCGCCCACTCGGGGTGCTTCTGGCGCTCGGCCTTCACGAACGGGCACTGTGCAACGATCCTGACGCCCTCCTTGCGCGCCTGCTCCACCATGCGGGTTGCGAGCAGGCGCCCGATGAGGCGCCCGCGGAATGCGTCCGGGACCTCGGTGTGGACCGCTACGATGAGCTTTGGGGCGGCGTGGCGGTAGACCAGCTCCGCCTCGGCATCGATGCCCTCAATGCGGGCGACATAGCGGCCTTGCACCGGGCTGTCCTGGCGGGTGATCGTGGGCTCGGTCATTGTCGGTCCTTCAGATGCGCACGCGTGGTCCGAGCTTGGCGGGGGCGGCTTGGCAGCGCAAGCCGGATCGGGCAAGTGGCGGCGAGTTCGTGTTCAAGCCGCCGCGGTAGGGAGGTGTCAGACCCACTGGGTCTGACGCCGGTCCACAACCGGCGTTGGCGCCATGGTGTCAGACCCGGAGGGTCTGACACCTACCGCCCCAGCGCCTTGTTGAGCTCGCCGCTCGGCGCCGCATCGGCAAATCCGTCGAAGCTGCCGGCCTCCATGATCTGTCGGGCGGCGCGGATGAAGCCGCCCCAGGCCGCGCGGGCGAGCGATCCGCCGACGCTGATGCGGCGCACGCCGAGGTCGGCGCAGTCCTTGACGGTGAGGGGGCTCGGCGCGCCCATCAGCAGGTTGACGGGCTTGGGTGCCACGGCCTGCACCACCGCCGCGATCTGCTCGCGCGTGGAGATCCCCGGCGCGTAGAGGCAGTCGGCGCCCGCCGCCGCGTAGGCCTGGAGGCGGCGGATGGTCTCGTCGAGGTCGGGCCGGCCGCGGATGAAGCCCTCGCTGCGGCCGGTGAGCAGCACGTCGCCGCCCGCCTTGTCGATGGCGCCCCGCGCCGCCTCGATGCGCGCCACGGCGACGTCGAGGTCGTAGAGGGGGTTGGCGCGGTCGCCGGTGAAGTCCTCGATGGAGAGGCCTGCGACGCCCGTCTCCACGCACAGCCGCACGCTTTCCGCCACGCCGTCTGGCTCGTGCGCGAAGCCGCCCTCGAAGTCGGCATTCAGCGGTATGTCGGCTGCCGCCGCGAGCTCGGCAAAATGCGCCAGTGCCGCCTCGCGCGCGATACCGCCGTCGGCCGCGCCGCGCGACCAGGCAAAGCCGGCGCTGGTGGTCGCCAGCGCCTTGAAGCCCATGCCCTGCAGATAGCGCGCGCTGCCCACGTCCCAGGGGTTGGGGATGACGAAGCAGCCGCTCTCGTGCAGCCGGTGAAATGCGATGCGTTTCTCTGTTGCTGTGGGCATCGTGCAATCTCCTCCTTGGGGCTGCAGCTCATCCTAGTCGCTGCGGGTTATGCTCTTGAGCACAATACACCGAACGGCGGCGCGAGCCCGGCAACGACCCAATCGGCCCATGCGGCCGGCGACAGATTTCTGCCTTGACAGCTATGTGACAGTCACTTCGGGTGGCAAGAAGACACACACCGTCACGGCAGTGCAAGCGCGACTGGACCGAATATGGCAACTGCGACGTCGACTGATCCTGGCCTCCCCTCCAGCGCGGCAGCCGCAACAAAGCGGGAGCGGCGCACGCTTGGCGTGGCCTGCGGCGCGCATGTCCTGCACGATGGCTATACGGATCTGACCTGGGTGGCGCTACCGATCTGGCAGGCCGAATTCGGCCTCAGCTACGCCGCCGTCGGCATGCTGCGCATGATCTACAGCGGCACGATGGCGAGCCTGCAGATTCCAGCGTCGCGGTTCGCCGAGCGAATCGGCGGTGCCGTGGTGCTCGCCCTGGGCACAGCCCTGTCAGGCCTGTGCTACTGCCTCGCCGGAGCCAGCGACGGCTTCTGGTGGCTGCTGGCAGCCCTGTCTCTCGGCGGCCTCGGGGCTGCGACGCAGCATCCAATCGGCTCTGCCCTGGTGACTCGCACCTTCGTGGGAGGCCGCGCGCTCTCCGCCTTCGGCGCATACAATTTCGCGGGGGATGTGGGCAAGGTTCTGCTTCCAGCGTCGGCGGCGGCGCTGTTCCTGCTGATGCCGTGGCAGCCGGCCTATGCCCTGCTCGGGCTGCTCGGTCTGGCCATGGCGGTCCCGATATTCCTCCTCACTCCTCGTCTCCCGCCGGAGCGGGCCGAGCCGCAGACGGCACCCATCGCAGGCTCCGCAACGGAGGTCGAGAGCGCGCGGTCGAGCCCGGGTTCGAGCCCGGGGTCGAGCCCGGGGTTTCGCATCCTTGTTGCCTTTGGCATCGCCGACAGTGTGGTGCGTGGCGCGCTGCTCGTGCTGCTGCCCTTTCTTCTGATCGCCAAGGGCGCAGCCGTCACCACCGCCGGCGTCGCCCTGACGCTGGTCTTCCTCGGCGGCGCGGTCGGCAAGCTGGCCTGCGCCTGGGTGGCCAGACGGATCGGAACGGTCGCTACCATCGTCGTTGCCCAAGCCCTCGCCGCTGCCGGGATCTTGGCCGTCCTGGCCTTGCCGCTCACCCCCACGCTGATCCTGCTTCCGGCACTGGGCATCGCCCTCAATGGCGTCACCACCGTGATCTATGGATCGGTGCCGGCGTACGTGGCGCCGCAGCGGCGCACCCATGCGCTCAGTGTCTTCTATACGGTCACGATCGGCACTGCGGCCCTTGCCCCACCCTTCAGCGGTCTCGTCGGGGATCTCGTTGGCGTCCCCGTTGCCATTGTGGCGGTGGCCGTGCTCACCCTCACGACCATTCCCCTCGCGCTCTGGCTAGGGGAGCATCGCCCGCCTGTGCCCGCGCTCTGACACACTACGGCATTCACACATCTCGGACGCTCGATCTGGAGGATGGGCGCGGGCGACAGGCGGGGGTGAGGTTGGAGCGCGCTCGGCGTCACCCCCACCTGCCGCGCCAAGAACGACTTAGCCCGCTCCGTCGAGCGCGCTGTGAGGTCGGAGTGTGTGGCCCGCGAGCTAAGTCGTGGCGCGGCTTCCTCCCCCCTCTCGCGCCGACGGCGTTGCCGCCGGCGCAGGGGGAGGAGCCCCCGCGGCGCCCTCAGAGCAAACCGCCGCGTAGCACTCGCTCGTCGGCAAGACACTCAGCGACTTGTGTGAACGCCTAGCCCTGACACCGGGGCCCGGGCGGTGTCAGCCCGGCCCCACTGCCTCGCTCAATGTTGTGCCGATCTCGGCGTGGATGACGAGGTCGGCGAGCTCGTCCTGGTCGGTGGGGTCGCGGTTGACGATGGCGAGGCGGGCGCCGTTGCGCTTGGCGAGCAGGGGAAAGCCGGCGGCGGGATAGACCACCAGCGAGCTGCCGAGCACGATGAAGAGGTCGGCGGCAAGCGTGGCCGCGCGTGCCCGGTCCATCTCGGCCTCGGGCATCGGCTGGCCGAAGGAGATGGTGGCGGTCTTGATGTGGCCGCCGCAGTCGGCACAGACGGGCAGCCGCTCGCCGTCGGCGAAAATCTCCCGTACCCAGCTGAGCTCGAAGCGCCGGCGGCAGTCGAGGCAGACGGCGTAGGTGGTGTTGCCGTGCAGCTCGATGACCTTGCCGTCGACGATGCCCGAGGCCTGATGCAGTCCGTCGATGTTCTGGGTGATGACCGCGCTCATCCTGCCCTGCGCGACCAGCCGGGCCAGCGCGCGGTGCCCGGCGTTCGGCGTTGCGCTCTCGATGGTGGGGTGGGTGGCGAGCTTGCGGCGCCAGGTCTCGCGGCGCGCCTCGGCGGAGGCGAGAAAGGCCTCGAACGGGATCGGCTTGTGCCTGGCCCAGATGCCGCCCGGCGAGCGGAAGTCGGGGATGCCCGATTCCGTGGAGATGCCCGCGCCGGTAAACCCGACGATGCTGCTGGCATCCGCGATCATGCGCCTGAGCCGGTCGATGGCATCCTCCTCAGTAAGGCAGTAAGGCAGTAGGGCAGTAGGGCAGTAGGGAATAAGCCAGCAAACCAACGGAAAGCAGGTGCTTGCTGCAACCGTCTGCGGCCTTACTGCCTTACTGCCTTATTG
>JBAPMW010000185.1:0-1862 GCA_049278815.1 Hyphomicrobiaceae bacterium | reverse complement strand
GGCGAGATGAACCTGGACCTGGCGGCGGCCATGGCCTCGGCGGCCAACGACTGGCAGCGCGAGCACCTCACCAGGCCCGAGCCGCGCCTGCGCTCCGGCCTGGTGGTGCCGGCCGACGACGCGGCCGCCGCGGTCGCCGAGATCGAGCGCTGCGGCCCGGACCCGGCCTTCGCCCAGGTGTTCATGCTCACCCGCAACGCCGAGCCGGCCGGCAGCCGTCGCTACTGGCCGATCTACGAGGCGGCCGCCAGCCACGGCCTGCCCGTCGCCTTCCATGTCTTCGGTGCCAGCGGGCATCCGTATACCAATGTCGGCTGGCCGTCCTACTACGTGGAGGAGGCGGCCGGCCATTCCACCTCCTGCCAGAGCGTGGTCACGAGCCTCGTCATCGAGGGCGTGTTCGAGCGCATCCCGACGCTGAAGGCGGTGATGGTGGAGGGCGGGTTCGCCTGGCTGCCGGCGCTGGCCTGGCGGCTCGACAAGCTCTATCGGCGCCTGAAGTCGGAGGTGCCGCACCTCCGGCGCTTCCCGTCGGAGGTGATCCGACAGCACATCTGGGTCACCACCCAGCCCATGGAGGAGCCCGCCGACCGCCGCCAGCTCATCGACATGATGGAATGGATCGGCTGGGACCGCCTGCTGTTCGCCTCCGACTATCCCCATTGGGACTTCGACGACCCCTTCCACGCCTTCCCGGCCGCCGTGCCGCGCGAGCGCAAGCGGCAGGTCCTGTCGGCGAACGGACGGGCGGTTTACAGATTGCCGGTGCTGTAGCGGGCAGGGAGCGCACGGCAATAAGTCGTCCTCACAGGTGGGAGACGAGACGATGGGCATGCTCGACAGCAGGATAGCGATCATCACCGGGGCGACCAGCGGCATTGGCCGGCGCACGGCTCAGCTGTTCGTCGAGGAAGGCGCCAGCGTTGTGTTCACGGGCCGGCGCCGGACCGAGGGCGAGGTGCTGGCCAACGAGCTGGACGGCAAGGGCCTCTTCGTTCAGGCCGATGCCACCAGCGAGGACGACTGGAAGCGCGTGGTGGCCGAGGCCATGGCCGCCCACGGCCGCATCGACGCCCTGTTCAACAACGCCGGCGGGCCGGCGCCGACGGGAAGCATCGCATCCATCCCCGTCGACGGCTTCGACCGGGCGATGGCCCTGCTCGTGCGCTCGGTGATGCTCGGCATGAAGCACGTCGCCCCCGTCATGATGGCACAGCGCTCGGGCAGCATCGTCAACAACGGCTCCATCGCCGCGCACCTGGCCGGTTACTCCAGCTCGATGGTCTACTCCGCGGCCAAGGCGGCGGTGAACCAGCTCTCCCGCTGCGCCGCCATGGAGCTGGGCGAGCACGGCGTGCGCGTCAACTCGGTGTCGCCGGGCGCCATCGCCACGGGCATCATCCCCAAGGCGCTGGGCATGCCCGTCGAGCAGGCCGACCGGCAGGCGGACCGGATGCAACAGGTCTTCGCCAAGGCGCAACCGATCCCGCGCGGGGGCGTTCCCGACGACATCGCCCAATGCGTGGCTTGGCTCGCCTCCGACCGCGCCACCTTCGTCAACGGCATCGACATCGTGGTCGACGGCGGCATGATCGGCGGGCGCATGTACACGCCGCACCAGGAGGGCCTGCGTGCCGTGAAGGCGTCGCTGGGGATTTCGTGACGGTGTCAGACCCTCCGGCTCTGACACCAGTCCGCAACCCGCGTTAGAGCGCTTTCCGGCTGATGTGGATCGGGAGCCGCCCGCATATGCCCGACCGTGCAGATCGCGGACGAAAGCGGTCATGCCGGCGCTGGGGTGGGCCGCCCCCTCGCTCGTATGCGCCGACATGTCCCCCTCCCCCTTGCGGGGAGGGGCTAGG
>JBAPMW010000184.1:0-1798 GCA_049278815.1 Hyphomicrobiaceae bacterium | reverse complement strand
CCTCCGAACCTCAGACGACGTGCAAAACGGGTGGAGCGACGGGCTTAAGCAGATAGTCGCCGCCGGGATCGAGCCCCTGCACCTCGATGAGGGACTCGACCCGGCGACTGGTGCCCCGTCCGGCAAGAAACACGATGAGATCGACGGCCTCGGCGATCAGCGCCCGCGGGACCGTGACGACGGCCTCCTGCACGAGCTGGTCGGTGACCTCGCGGCGGACGTGGGCGGCGACGAGGCGGATGATGCGCTCGGCCTCGGCGGCGCCGATGCGCTGGCCGCTGTCGCGGCGGCCGGCCGGGACCGACTCGATCCACAGCTTCCCATCCGGGTTGGCCATCACCTCGATCACCGTCGGGTCGGCCAGCGCCCGCCGCGATGGCGGGCCCGAAGGCAGCATCTGCCGGCGGCGACCCTCAGCCTCTTGCGTCCTCGCATGGGAGAAGACATCAGGCATGGCCGCCGCCCTCCCTTGGCCCGGCCGCCGGCGCTCGCGCACCGGTCCCGGGGGCCTGGCCGTTGGTACTGGAATGCTGGGGCCGCGAGCTTGGGTGGCTC
This sequence comes from Hyphomicrobiaceae bacterium, assembly GCA_049278815.1. Lineage (GTDB taxonomy): Bacteria > Pseudomonadota > Alphaproteobacteria > Rhizobiales > Hyphomicrobiaceae > AWTP1-13. Next base: position 1,243 of record JBAPMW010000184.1, on the reverse strand, counting down.
TTGAGCGAGCCGACGCCCTGCGCCGTGGCGAACAGGTCCGGCTGATCCACCGGTACGGTCCTGAGCACCTCGGCCGCGAGAAGCGCGTTCTCGGCGACGCGCTTGCCGACCTCGGCCAGGAACACGTCGTACCGCTTGCGCGCGGTGAGGCGCGCCGGTTCCTGGTCGCCGTCGGGGATGGGCGGGGTGACGGTCAGCATGTAGCGCACGAACAGCGCCAGCGTCTCGGTGGCGACCGTCACGTCGCGGGCGATGGCCGCCAGCGCCTTGTGCAGCTCGTTGAGGCGGCGGACGAGGCCCTCCTCGACGCCCGGCACCTGCTCGGGCTCGAGGCTCTTGCGCAGGGCCTCCTCGAGCAGCGCCGACTTGGATCCGTGGCGCAGGCTCGCCACGCGCTCCAGCTGGTGCGCGAGCGGCCGCGAGAGATAGAGGCAGTAGCGCTTCTTGGCCATCAGAACCACGCTCTCAGGATATCGCGGCGCCAGCCGCGCCGGGGTGCCGACAGGGGAAGAAAGCCGCGCGCAGCCGTTGCGGGGCTCAGCCGCTTCCGGCACCATCGCCATCCTGAAGGCCGGGCGCGGCCGACCGCGAGGACGGACCCGACACGGGCGCGCGCTGACGCGGCCGTGGGCCCGGACGCGGGTCCACGATCAGGAATCGCCCAACGTCCTCCGGCGTAAGCTGCACCCGCAAGGCCGCCGCCAGAGCCTCGGATCCCAGACCGCACAGGTCGGTGTTGAAGTCGTCGGCGTTCGGCGTCAGGACGATGTCCTCGATGCCATCCGCGTTGGCGCGGATGCCGAGGGCCTCCGCCGCACGGTGTCCTGCCCGATCATTGTCGCGGGCGATATAGAGGCGGCGCAGTCCTGCCGGCAAGACGAGGGCGGCGAGGTGCGCGGAGGACAGGGCCGCGACCATCGGCACGGCCGGCAGGACGACGCGCAAGGAGAGCATCGTCTCCAGGCCCTCGCCGGCTGCCATCACATCCGTTGCTCTGCCGAACCGGACACCAGAACCCAGCAGGCGGCCCAAGGCACGGCGCGGCGTGGTCAGCGGCGCCTTGCCGGAGCCGTCGCGTGCGAGCCACGTGCGCAGCACTCCGGTCAAGGCGCCGTCGAGATCGGTGACGGCTGCAACGAGCGCCGGCCAGGTCTCGCGCGGTGCGTTGTCGTGTGCGCGGTGGTAGCAGCGCGGATGGAAGCGCAGGCAGTCGAGGTGATCCACGCCGGAGATGCCCCTACTG
>JBAPMW010000183.1:0-2822 GCA_049278815.1 Hyphomicrobiaceae bacterium | reverse complement strand
AGGGTCGCAAGGCGATCGCCTTTGCCGGCATCGTGCTCCTCGCGGCGGCCGCCGGCGGCGCGCTGCTCGGCCGGCGCAAGCTGCTCATCGTGCCGGCCGCCGTCCTCGGCCTGATCCTGGCCTCGGCCATCGCCTGGGCGCACGACGGCCACGACCACGGCCCCGATCTCGCCGCCGCCGCCGGCAACTCGCCGTCCCGCCGCCCGGACGGCACGCTGTTCGTGCCGAAGCCGACGCAGCGTCTGCTCGAGATCCGCACGCGCATTGTGACCGTCGCACGCAGGACGCGCACGGTGCGCTTCCACGGCCGCATCGTCGCCAACCCCAACCGCAGCGGCGTGGTGCAGAGCACCCTTCAGGGCCGCTACGAGCCGCCGGAGGCGGGCGTGCCGCTGCTCGGTACCAAGGTCAAGGCCGGGGACCTGCTGGGGCGCGTGGCGCCTTCGTTCGCGTCCATCGATAGCTCCGACATGATGCAGACGCTGGGCACCATCGACCAGGAGGTTGCGCTTGCCCGCCGCAAGCTCGCCCGCCAGGAGCAGCTGCTCGTCAGCAACGCCGTGGCCAAGGCGGCGGTGGAGGACACGCGCATCCAGATCGAGGGCCTGGAGAAGCGGCGCCGGGAACTGCTGGCGGCGCGTGTGCGGCCGGAGGACTTGCGCGCCTCCGTCAGCGGCGTGATCGCCGCCGCGCGGGTGATGGCCGGCAAGGTGGTGGGGCCTGCCGATCAGCTGTTCCAGATCATCGATCCGGCGAGCCTGATGGTGGAGGCGCTGGTGTTCGACCAGGTCGACCCCGACGCCGTGCACGAGGCCACCGCCAGCGTCGCCGGCGATGCGACGGCCATCAAGCTCAAGTTCCTCGGCCGCAGCCGGGCGCTGCAGCAGCAGTACTCGCTGCTGCAGTTCGAGATCGTCGAGGCCAAGGTGCGCCTCAATGCCGGCGCGCCGGTGACGGTGATCGCCACAGCCGGCGATCCGGTGACCGGCATCCTGCTGCCGCGCGCGGCGCTGGCGCAGTCGCCGAGCGGGCAGACGGTGGTGTTCAGCCACAAGGAGCCCGAGGTGTTCGTGCCGCGCCCGGTGCGGGTGGAGCCCTTCGACAACGACAACGTGCTGGTCGTCGCCGGCATCGCAGCCGGCGAGAGGATCGTGGTTCAGAACGCGCCGCTGCTCAACCAGGTGCGGTGAGGGGGGAGGGGGTAGCGCTCATGTTCAACCTTCTCGTCACGGCGAGTCTCAGGAGCCGGCTGCTGGTGTTGGCTGCCGCCGTCGTTCTCGTGGTCTACGGCAGCTTCGTGCTTTCGCGGCTTCCGGTCGATGTATTCCCCGACCTCAACCGCCCAACGGTGGTGCTGATGTCGGAAGCCGAGGGGCTGGCGCCGCAGGAGGTGGAGCAACTCGTCACCTACCCGATCGAGACGGCCATGGGCGGCATGCCGGGCGTCGTGCGCATTCGCTCGGCCTCCGGCGTCGGCCTGTCGATCGTCTACGTCGAGTTCGGCTGGGAGACCGAGATCTATCGAGCCAGGCAGCAGGTTGCCGAGCGCCTCGCGACCGTCCAGGGCCGGCTGCCGCAAGGCGTGCACACGGAAATGGGGCCGATCTCCTCCATCATGGGCGAGATCATGCTGGTGGCCATGACCGGCGAGGGCATCTCGCCGATGGAGCTGCGCGAAATCGCCGACTTCACGATCCGCCCGCAGATCCTCACGATCCCCGGCGTTGCCCAGGTCATTCCGATCGGCGGCGAGGTGCGCCAGTATCGCGTCATGCCGGATCCGGTCATGATGAGCCGGCTCGACATATCTGCCGCCGACATTGAGGCCACCATCCGCAAGTTCGGTGTCAACACCGGCGGCGGTTTCGTCGATCAGCACGCGCGCGAGTACCTGATCCGCAACATCGGTCTGACGAAGAGCCTCGAAGACCTGCGCAACCTGGTCGTCGCCACGCGGCAAGGCCACAGCATCCTGCTGCGGCAGGTTGCCCAGGTCGAGTTCGCCGCGCGGGCCAAGCGCGGCGATGCCGGGTTCATGGGCGCTCCCGCTGTCATCGTCGGCATCCAGAAGCAGCCGGCGGCCGACACCATCGGCGTGACGCGGGCTGTCGAGGCGCAACTCGACAGTATACAAAAGAACCTGCCGACAGGTGTAACCGCCAACAAGGTCCAGTTCCGGCAAGCGACCTTCATTGAGACCTCGATTCAGAACGTCGAGCGGGTGCTGGTCGAGGCGGCAATCGTCGTCGCCGCCATTCTCCTGCTTTTCCTGATGAACGTGCGCGCGACCCTGATCTCGCTCACGGCCATCCCGATATCGATCCTCATGACGGCATTGGTCTTCAACGCCTTCGGCCTGTCGATCAACACCATGACACTGGGTGGGCTGGCCATCGCCATCGGGGCCTTGGTCGACGATGCCGTGGTGGCAGTGGAAAACATCCTTCGCCGACTGAAGGAGAACGGCCAACGGCCCGATCCGCGGCCGCCGCTCGAGGTCATCGCGCGGGCGAGCCAGGAGGTCCGCTCCGGCATCTTCTATGCAACGGTGATCATCATTCTCGTGTTCGTGCCGCTGTTCGCGCTCTCAGGCATCGAAGGCCGCCTGTTCGTGCCGCTGGGGGTCGCGTTCATCGTCTCGATTCTGGCATCCCTGCTGACCTCCATCACCCTGACACCTGTGCTGGCCTCCTATTTTCTGGCGGCGCCGGGCGGGCACGGAGAAGGGGACACCTTCGTGGTCCGTCACCTCAAGGCGGGAAACACCAGGCTCCTCAATTGGGCGTTCAGGCACCAGGCAAGCTTGTTCGCCGTCATCGTGC
>JBAPMW010000182.1:0-3001 GCA_049278815.1 Hyphomicrobiaceae bacterium | reverse complement strand
GGCGAGATTGGACTGTTTCTGAAATGGTGAACGCGCTTCAGAAGCGATGCGATTCGGAAGGGGTGTGGCATGGCGAGGACGGCGAGAAGCAACGACTCCCATAAGCACGAAAAATACGAACGGCTAGTAGCGGCCACAAGAGGCTTGACTGGCCTAGCAACGGCCGTGGCGCACCCCTGTGATGAGGGCTCGCTCAGGGGCGCAGTCGAGGCGGCTGAAGCCGGCATGATTATTCCAATTCTCGTTGGCCCGAAAGACAGGATCAACAGCCTGGCTCGGAGTCTCGCGATCGATATGGCCCGAATGGAGATTGTCGACGCGCCTGACACCAAAGCTGCAGCTGACAAGGCCGTAGAGCTGGTACGCTCGGGTCGAGCCGAGCTGCTGATGAAGGGAAGCCTCCACTCGGATGAGCTTCTGGCGGCCGTAGCAAGACGCGAGACAGGGCTACGTACGGGACGCCGCATCAGCCACGTTTTCGTCATGGACGTTCCGACCCACGAGCAGACATTGTTCATTACCGATGCTGCCGTGAATATCGCGCCCGATCTCAGGGCGAAGCGCGACATCGTGCAGAATGCCATCGATCTTTACGCTGGGCTCGGGCTTGGAACGCCAAAGGTGGCAATCCTGTCCGCCGTCGAGACGGTGAACCCGGACATACCGTCGACAATCGACGCGGCCGCTCTCTGCAAAATGGCGGATCGCGGCCAGATCACCGGCGGGGAGCTCGATGGCCCCCTGGCCTTCGACAACGCCATCAATCCGGAGGCGGCTCGCGTCAAGGGCATCAGGTCGCCGGTCGCGGGGCAGGCGCAGATCCTGGTCGTCCCCGACCTGGAAGCCGGCAACATGCTCGCGAAGAACCTCACGTTCCTCTCGAATGCAGATGCGGCCGGGATCGTGCTTGGCGCGCGGGTGCCCATCATCTTGACCTCGCGTGCGGACAATGTCCGGACGCGCATGGCCTCGTGCGCTGTGGCCATGCTCCTCGCCTACAGCCGAAGGGCGAAGCAGCCGATCCGAGCCTGAGCCATGACCGAAACCATCCTTGTGCTCAACTCCGGCAGCTCCAGCATCAAATTTCAGCTGTTCGCACGTTCGGGGCCCAACCGGCTTGAGCGGCGCATCAAGGGGCAGATCGAGGGCATCGGCGCACGCCCACGGCTCATGGCCAAAGGCAGTGGGGAAGGAAACCTTGCCGATGAGACATGGCCCGCCGCCCAGGTGGCGACCATATCTGACGGGCTGGACAAACTCGTCGCCTTCCTGCGTGAGCAGATAGGCGGGAAATTACCGGTCGCGATCGGCCACCGCGTTGTGCACGGCGGCCCCGCTTACACAGCGCCGACCATAATTACCGAGGAAGTGCTCGATCGGCTGCAGCGCTTCATCCCGCTCGCTCCACTGCACCAGCCCAACAACCTCGCGCCGATCCGAGCGATCCTCGATCGACTGCCAGACGTGCTACAGGTTGCCTGCTTCGATACCGCCTTTCATCGCGGGCACTCCAAAGTCGCCGATCACTTTGCGATTCCGGAGCCACTCTATTCGGAAGGCGTACGGCGCTACGGATTTCACGGCCTCTCCTACGAGTATATCGCTGGGCAGCTGAAAGAGGTGGCCCCAGACATTGCCGATGGCCGCATCGTGGTTGCGCATCTCGGCAGCGGTGCATCGATGTGTGCGATCTCCGCGGGCAAGAGCCTGGAAAGCACCATGGGGTTCACGGCGCTCGACGGTCTGCCCATGGGCACGCGACCGGGGCAGCTCGATGCTGGGGTTGTGCTCTACCTCATGAGCGAAAAGAATTGGAGCGCGAAGGAGATAGAGCACTTTCTCTATCACGATTGCGGGCTCAAGGGGCTTTCGGGCATCAGCAATGACGTGCGGGAGCTGCTCGCGAGCCCCAGTCCGACAGCCAAGCTGGCGCTGGACTACTTCGTGTACAGAATCGTGCTTTTTACAGGACTGCTTGCAGCCGCCATGGGCGGCATCGATGGTTTCGTGTTCACGGCGGGTATCGGCGAGAACGCACCGCCAATCCGCGAAGGGGTGGTGCGGCGCCTCTCGTGGCTCGGTCTCGAGCTTGACGCGGCCGCGAATGCTCAGGGTGGGCCACTGATCTCCTGCCAGGGGGCACGCGCGGCCTGCTACGTCATCCCGACCGACGAGGAACTGATGATCGCACGCCACACGCTCCGTGCTCTGCGAGCGCAGTCCGGACACGCAATAAGGAGTGATGCGCGTGATTGACCTCTCATCGCTGGCGTTGCTCAAGGGCAGCAAGGCGCTTGTGACCGGCATCGCCAACGACCAGTCGATCGCCTGGGGCTGCGCCAGGGCCTTCCGGGGGTTCGGCGCCGAACTTGCCATAACCTATCTCAACGACAAGGCGCGACCGCACGTTGAGCCGCTGGCCAAGGCGGTGGATGCTGCGATCCTCATGCCCCTCGACTTGCAGGTGGAGGGGCAATTGGAAGCGGTCTTCGCTGAGATAGACAAGCGATGGGGCAAGCTCGATCTCTGCCTCCATTCGATCGCGTTCGCCCCAAAGGAGGACCTGCAGGGCCGGGTCGTCGATTGCTCCAAGAAGGGCTTCCTGCTCGCCATGGAAGTCTCATGCTGGTCATTCATCCGCATGGCAAAGCTGGCGGAACCGCTGATGAAGGGAGGCGGCACGCTCTTCACGATGACCTACTACGGTTCCCAGATGGTCGTGGAGCACTACAACATGATGGGGCCGGTAAAGGCGGCGCTGGAGTCAGCGACCCGGTATCTCGCCGCCGAGCTCGGTCCGAAGGGCATCAGGGTTCATGCGATCTCCCCGGGCCCCCTCAAGACACGTGCGGCGTCGGGAATCACGGAGTTCGATGCGCTTCTCCAGAGGGCGCAAACGAAGGCACCCGCACGCAGCCTCGTTTCCATCGACGATGTCGGCGTGGCCGTCGCCTTCCTCGGCATGAATGGAGCCAAGCTGATCACGGGCGAGACGCTCTAC
>JBAPMW010000181.1:0-3515 GCA_049278815.1 Hyphomicrobiaceae bacterium | reverse complement strand
GTCGGCACCCGTGGGGGCGTGGCGCGCCTCGACGCCGGCGGGGTAGCCGGGCGGCGTGGCCCCGGCGGCGCCGAAGATGAGGATGGGGACGCGGCGCGCGGTGGCGAACATCTTGAGGTGCGGGGCGGCGACGCGGAACGCCGTATCGAGCACGACCCGCCGCGGCGAGCGGTTGGCGAGGCCCGGCAGGCGGCAGGTGAGCTCGGGGTCGTCGTCGTCCACCGTCTTGCGCCCCACCAGCACGGCATCGGCGCGCGCCCTGAGCAGGTGGGCGTAGGCGCGCACGTCGGGCCCGGTCACCCACACCGGGGCGCCGTCGCCGGAGGCGATCAGCCCGTCGGCGCCCACCGCCACCTTGAGCTGCACGAACGGCCGTCCCCGCGTCATGCGCAGGATGTGGCCCGCCATCGACCAGCGCGCCTCCTCGCGGCACACGCCGATGTCGACCGCCACGCCCGCCTGCCGCAGCACGCCCAAGCCCTGGCCGGCGATCTCGGGGTTCGGGTCCTCGGTGGCGACCACCACGCGGCGCATGCCGGCGGCAAGGATGGCCTCGGCGCAGGGCATGGCCTTGCTCACCTGGGGGTTCGCGCGGCCGTGATAGGAGCAGGGCTCCAGGGTGACGTACATGGTCTTGCCGCGGGCGCGCTCGCCGGCGAGGCCAAGCGCGTGCGCCTCGGCGTGCGGGCGGCCGCTGATCTGGGTCCGGCCGCGCGCCACGACCTCGCCTGTGGCCTCGTCGGCGATGATCGCGCCCACTGCGGGATTGGGCGCAGTCTGCCCGAGCGCTGCCCGCGCCACGCGCAGGGCCAAGCGCATCATGCGCTCATCCTGAGAGCCGCCGGGATTCGGGTGTCGGGTGTCGGGCGTCGGCAGTAGGGTCATCTCAAGGTCCGCTCCTCGACCCCTTCACACTCGCTCTCATCGGCGACACCCGAAGCCCGACACCCGATGCCCGACTTCCGCACACTTAATGCTTTCTGCCGCCGCTGAGCCCGGGCCCGGGCTCGCCGTTGGGCGTGTCCTGCGCTATCGCCGCCCGACCGGCGATCTCGGCCAGCACCGCCTGGAAATCTGCCGCCCCGCGGAAGTCGCGGTAGACGGAGGCGAAGCGCACGTAGGCCACCGGATCGAGGCTCTTGAGGGCGTCCATGGCCAGCTCGCCGATGGTGGAGGAGGGCACATCCTGCTCGCCCGTGCTCTCCAGGCGCCGCACCAGCCCCGATACCATGCGCTCGACGCTATCGGGCTGGATGGGACGCTTGCGCAGGGCGACCTCCACCGAGTGCAGGAGCTTGGCCCGGTCGAAGGCCTCGCGCCGGCCCGAACGCTTGACCACGAAGATCTCGCGCAGCTGCACGCGCTCGAAGGTGGTGAAGCGCCCGCCGCAGTCCTCGCACGCGCGGCGGCGGCGGATGGCGGCGCTCTCCTCGGTCGGCCGGCTGTCCTTCACCTGGGTATTCTCGCCGTTGCAGTAGGGGCAGCGCATTGGCTCGGGCCTCCCTCTCCCCGCCGAGAAAAGGGGAGTGGGGAATAGGGAGTAGGGAGTGGCGACTGCGCCTCGGACTCGATCCCCTACTCCCCACTCCCTATTCCCTACTCCCCTCTTAACTCTATCAATAGATCGGAAACCGGCGGCAAAGCTCAAGGGCCTCGGCCTTGACCCTCGCCTCCACCTTGCCGTTGCCCTCGTCGCCGCTCGCAGCGAGGCCGTCCAGCACCTCGCCGATCATGCGGCCGATGGCGCGGAACTCAGGCGTACCGAAGCCGCGCGTGGTGCCGGCGGGCGAGCCGACGCGGATGCCGGAGGTCACCGTCGGCTTCTCCGGGTCGAACGGCACGGCGTTCTTGTTGGTGGTGATGCTGGCGCGGCTCAGCGCCTTCTCGGCGCGGTTGCCGGTGAGCTTCTTGGGCCGCAGGTCGACGAGCAGCAGGTGCGTGTCGGTGCCCCCGGAGACGAGGTCGAGGCCCGCCCTGGACAGCTCCTCGCCCAGGGCCTTGGCGTTGGCTGCGACCGCGTGGGCATAGACCTGGAACTCAGGCGCCAGCGCCTCGCCCAGCGCCACCGCCTTGGCGGCGATGGCGTGCATGAGCGGCCCGCCCTGCATGCCGGGAAACACGGCGGAGTTCACGCGCTTGGCCAAGTCCTCCCGGTCGGTGAGGATCATGGCGCCGCGCGGGCCGCGCAGGGTCTTGTGCGTGGTGGTGGTGACGATATGCGCGTGCGGGAACGGGCTCGGGTGCGCGCCGCCGGCCACCAGCCCCGCGAAGTGCGCCATGTCCACCATGAGGTACGCGCCCACCTCGTCGGCGATGGCACGGAAGGCGGCGAAGTCGATGATGCGCGGATAGGCGCTTCCCCCCGCGATGATCACCTTCGGCCGGTGCTGGCGGGCGAGGGTGGCCACCTCGTCCATGTCGATGCGATGGTCCTGGCGGCGGACCCTGTAGGGCACCACCTTGAACCACTTGCCCGAGTAGTTCACCGGCGAGCCGTGCGTGAGGTGGCCGCCGCACTCCAGCGACAGGCCCATGTAGGTATCGCCCGGCTGCATGAGCGCCATGAAGGCGGCCTGATTGGCGCTGGCGCCGGAATGCGCCTGCACGTTGGCGAAGCCGCAGTTGAAGAGCCGTTTGGCGCGCGCGATCGCCAGCGTCTCCACCTGGTCCACGTATTGGCAGCCGCCGTAGTAGCGGTGGCCGGGATAGCCCTCCGCGTATTTGTTCGTGAGCACGCTGCCCGCCGCGTCGAGCACGGCGCGGGAGACGATGTTCTCCGAGGCGATCAGCTCGATCTCGTTCTGCTGGCGGCCAAGCTCGCGGCCGATGGTGGCGGCGACCTCGGGATCGCTCTCGCCGACGGTTGCGGAAAAAAAGCTCGACCGCGCCGTGGGGCGCCTGGAAGCTGCTGTGGCCATGGGGTCTCTCGCCTTGGCACGTGGCGCGTGGACGCGTGGCGTGCAGAGTGCCGCGCCGGGATTGGCGCGGTGGCCCTCATATCATGGCACTTGCATGCCCAACAAGATGGGCCGGCTCGCGCATTTCGCAGGGAAGCGGGAATGCCTGTTTCGCCGTGCACCCACGGCGGCTCCGCTGCGGCAGGGCCTCCAATCCGATTGGAGGCCGTGTCATGGACGGGTACGCGACGGATGGATTACAGTTGCATGCTAGGAGGACGTTTGAAGGTGAACGTTCGCCATTTCTATACTTGTGTGAGGACACACCATGACGAAGATTCTCGGCTTGACTTTCGCCGCCGCGGTCCTGGGGTTCGTCGGATCGGCAGACGCTTACGCCTGGTACTGCTTCGCCTCAAGCCCCAGTGGCTCCGGGTGGGCCACCAGCGACTCCCGCCGATGGGCCGTGAACCGCGCGCTGCGCGAATGTGCGGTCCGCACCCCGCGCTACCAGACCTGCTATCTGCGCTACTGCCGCCGCTGAGGCGGGCTGCTTGACGGGCAAGCCGTGCGGACTTGCCCGTCAGCCGAGCGTGCGCACCTCACCCGGCCGCACGG
>JBAPMW010000180.1:0-3959 GCA_049278815.1 Hyphomicrobiaceae bacterium | reverse complement strand
GAAGGTGTCGGCGCCGAAGCCGGCGATGCGCCTCTCCTTGAGGGCAGCCAGCAGCGCCGCCTCGTCGACGATGGGACCGCGCGAGGTGTTGATGAGCAGCGCGGTGGGCCGCATCAGGCCGAGCTCGCGTGCGCCGACCAGGCCGCGGGTGCGGTCGGACAGGATGAGATGAATGCTGATGACATCGGCGCGGCGCAACAGCTCGTCCTTCTCGACCCGCTCGGCGCCGCGCTCGCTTGCCCTCTCGGGCGTGAGGTTCTGGCTCCAGGCGACCACCTTCATGCCCATGGCAGCGCCGATGCGGCCGACCTTGGCGCCGAGATTGCCGAGCCCCAGGAGCCCAAGCGTCTTGCCGTCGAGGTCCATGCCGAGCGTGGTCTGCCAGCCGCCGCCCGGGCGCATGGCGTGGAACTCCTCGCGGAAGTGCCGGGCGAGCGCGATCATCAGGCCGATGGCGAGGTCGGCGGTGGCGCGTCCCGCCCCGCCCGTGTTGCACACCGTCACGCCGTGCGCCTTGGCTGCCTCCAGGTCGATGGAGGCGTTGCGCTTGCCGGTGGTGACGAGCAGCTTGAGCTTGGGCAGCCGCTCGAACAGCGCGCGCGGGAACGGCGTACGCTCGCGCATGATGCCGACGACCTCGAAGTCTGCCAGCGCCCGCGCCACGGCGTCCGCATCCGGCAGACGCTCCTTGAACGCCACGACCTTGTGGTCCTTCTGCAGCCTGGACCAGTCGGCCATTCTGAGCGCCGCGTTCTGGTAGTCGTCGAGGAGGGCGATGGCGGCCATGGGCGGCTCCTTATCCAGTAGGGTGCAATCGTGCGCAGCGCGATTGCGTGCGACTGTGATGTCGCTTTTGTTAGGGAGGTGCAAGTCCAACCCATGTGATTGTCACGACACATGTAGCCGAAGGTAACTGCGTCGCCGCGAGGCGGGGTGGAGAGCAACCGGAGGCGAACGGGCAGCCCGCAGAGCCTGCCCCGGCGAAGGCCGGGGATGACGAACCCGTTTCGGCGGCGTGTAGCGGCGAGCTTGCGCAACATCTATCTCGACCCCCTGGACCGGCTGATGGCCGAGCGCGGGTACCGCATGGTGCGGTATGCGGACGACTTCGTCATCCTGACCGGCAGTCGCGAGGAGGCCGATGCCGCCCTCGCTCTGGTGCGGTCCTGGGCGGCGGAGAACGGCCTCACGCTGCATCCCGAGAAGACGCGGGTCGGCGGTCGTGTCGAAGACGCGCGCTTCCAGCACGACCGGCAGCCGGGGGAGGGCTTCGAGTTCCTCGGCTACCGGTTCGAAGCCGGCCGGCGCGACGTTGCGCAAGAAGAGCTTCGTGCGAGTCAAGGATGTGATCCGGGAGAAGACGCGGCGCAGGCGGGGCGACAGCCTCGAATGCGTGATCGCCGATCTCAACCGGTCGCTCAGGGGCTGGTTCGGCTACTTCAAGCACGCCCATCCCTTCATCTTCCAGAGGCTCGACGGGTTCATCCGACGCCGGCTGCGCGCGCTCCTGCGCAGGCAGGAGAAACGGCGGGGTTGGGGAACAGTCTTGCCGACTGTCGGCGCTGGCCGAATGCCTTCTTCGCGACTGCCGGGCTGTTCGCGCTTCACACGGCCTGGCACACAGCGAGACAGTCTCGATGAAGAAACCACCGACTGGAGAGCCGTATGCGAGAAAACCGCACGTCCGGTTCGGAGGGCGGGGAGGGTAAGACCTTCCCGACCCCTATACCGATTTTCCGACTTGACCGTGGTGCGCGCGGCGAATCGGTGCAATGCGCTTCGCTATTGCACCCTACGGCTTGCGCTCTTGCCGCGCAGACCCGTAATCGATGTCGGATATCCTGCAATGCAGATGTCCACCGTTTCGGATCGAAAACGAGCAGGCAGGTGTTGATCCCCTAACCGATCGTCGGTAAGCGCCCCGCATGTCGTCGACAATCGGACCTGGCAATAGTCCAGGCACCCCGATCCAAGCCGGTCGTCGAGCACGGCATCGGCGTCGGTGAGCCCGCCTCGCACGGCGATTTGCAGGGGCTCGCGTTCCGCGCATCCGTTCTCGGAGGATGGCGCGTCAAATCGTGCTGCACGATCTCTTCCCGAGGAGACACCGATGCTTCGCTATGATGCCGTCGAGACGGCGCCGCTGGAGCGGACGCCGTTCCCGCATGTTATCTCATCCGATGTGCTGCCGGAGGCGCGCCGCGCCGAGCTGGAGCGCGATTTCCCGGACATCTCGATCACGGGCTTCGTCCCGCCGGACGACTACCCCGCCGGCGAAGCGTTCAACGAGCTGGTCGCCGACGTGACGAGCCAGGAGCTCGCCGAGTTGCTCGGTGACAAATTCGGGATCGACCTCGTCTCGAAGCCGACCCTCGTGACGGTGCGCAAATGGTCGGAGACCGCAGCCGGTCGGCCGCATACAGATGGAGCCGACAAGCTCGTCACGGCGCTGGTCTATCTCAACCGGGAATGGGCGCCGCAGACGGGCTGCCTGCGCATCCTGTCGAGCCAGGACATCGACGCGCCGGGCGCGCGGGAGGTGAAACCCACGTTCGGCAATTTCGTGGCGTTCCAGCGCTCCGACCGCTCCTGGCATGGCCACCTGCCGTTCAGGGGCGAACGCCGGGTGCTGCAGATCGCCTGGTGTGTCAGCGAGGAGGCGATTGCCCGCAAGCGCAAGCGCCACGGACAGTCGAGCCTTCTCAAGCGGGTGCTCTCCCTCGGCGCCAGGCACTGAGAGGTGTCAGACCCTCCGGGTCTGACACCTTGGCTCCGGCCGTAGTCGTAGGGTGCAATAGGGCGTCAGCCCGTATTGCGTGCGACTGTGATGTCGCTTTTGTCAGGGAGGTGCAAGTCCAACCCATGTGAAGGTCACGGCCGAAGGTAACTGCGTCGCTGCGAGGCGGGGTGGAGAGCAACCGGAGGCGAACGGGCAGCCCGCAGAGCCTGCCCCGGCGAAGGCCGGGGATGAGGAACCCGTTTCGGCGGCGTGTAGCGGCGAGCTTGCGCAATCATGGCGAAGCCTGGGCCGCAAGGCTCACCCGGCACTTTGACGGTGACTGCCAAAGGGATGCCGGGGCGCACCACGTGTTTGGGGGTGGGATGTCCGGACGGCAAGACGACTAAGCGGTGAGACTTGGCGGGCGTGTGCGAGCGCGTCAGGAGTCAGAGCCCGCATTGTACTGCTGCGGTCCCGCGCGGGGCCGCGAGAGGCACGGGCAGCAAAAACCGGGCTTAGGGAAGGCTGGGAGGAAGGTGGATACGTGACGGATGGATAGAGGCAAGAGAGAGCCGGCAGTGCCGATAAGGCTACACAAGGTGCAGAGGCGAAGCGCGACTTTGCGTGGGCCGAAGCCTCGATCTGGACGGAGCGGATGTCGTGTCGAAGACGCGCGCTTTCAGCACGACCGGCGCTGGACAACGGCGTCGTCGTGTCGAAGACGCGCCTCCGGCACGATGGCGGCAAGTGGTTCAGCTTGATAGACAAGGTGATGGCGCCCAAGACGCTGGAGCTGGCCTGGCAGAAAGTGCGGGCCAACAAAGGCGCGGCGGGCGTGGACGGGTTGAGCATTGGACGGTTCGCGGCGAAGGCAGAGGAGTATCTGTCGGAGCTGACGGCGGCGCTGCGGGAGGGCACCTACCGACCGCAGGCCGTCAAGCGGGTGGACATCCCGAAGGCGATGGCAGGACGCGGCCGCTGGGCATCCCCGTCCCGGACTTGATCCGGGATCAAGCGCGCGCTCCTGCGCCGGCAGGAGAAACGGCGGGGGTTGGGGAACAGTCTTGCCGACTGTCGGCGCTGGCCCAATGCCTTCTTCGCGAATGCCGGGCTGTTCGCGCTTCACACGGCCTGGCACACAGCGAGACAGTCTCGATGAAGAAACCACCGACTGGAGAGCCGTATGCGGGAAAACCGCCCGTACGGTTCGGAGGGCGGGGAGGGTAAAACCTTCCCGACC
>JBAPMW010000179.1:0-3104 GCA_049278815.1 Hyphomicrobiaceae bacterium | reverse complement strand
GCGTCCAGCCTTTGTCAGCCGACACCTTCGTCAGCGCCGCCGTCAGCGTCGTCTTGCCGTGGTCGACGTGACCGATCGTGCCTACGTTGCAGTGCGGCTTCGTCCGCTCGAATTTCGCCTTGGCCATTGGGCTCTCCTGTTCTCCGACTCTTGGCCTGACCTGTTGCTTGGCGTCCGTTGCTATGCGGCTCAGGCGTACTTGGCCTTCACCTCGTCCGCCACGTTGCGCGGCACCTCGGCGTAGTGCGCGAACTGCATGGTGTAGGGCGCGCGGCCCTGGCTCAGCGACCTGAGCTGGCTCACGTAGCCGAACATGTTGGCGAGCGGCACGTAGGCGCGGATCACCGTGGCGTTGCCGCGCATCTCCTGGCTGCGGATGCGGCCGCGCCGGCTGTTCAGGTCGCCGATGATGCTGCCGACGAACTCGCCGGGCGTCACCACCTCAACGTCCATGATCGGCTCCAGCAGCTTGACGCCCGCCTTCTCGCAGCCCTCGCGCATGGCATGGCGGGCGGCGATCTCGAAGGCGACGGTCGAGCTATCCACCTCGTGGTAGGCGCCGTCGAACAGCGTCACCTTCATGTCGACCATGGGGAAGCCGATCAGCACGCCGGTATCCCACACCGACTGCACGCCTTTCTCGACGCCGGGGATGTATTCCTTCGGTACCGTGCCGCCGATGATCTCGCTGTCGAACTCGTTGCCGATACCGGGCTCCTGCGGCTCCAGCCGCAGCTTGACGCGCGCGAACTGGCCGGTGCCGCCGGTCTGCTTCTTGTGCGTGTAGTCGATCTCGGCGCGGCGCACGAGCGTCTCGCGGTAGGCCACCTGCGGGGCGCCGACGTTGACCTCGACCTTGTGGGTGCGCTTCAGAATGTCGACCTTGATCTCCAGGTGCAGCTCGCCCATGCCCTTGATGATGGTCTGGCCGCTCTCCGGATCGGTCGCGACGCGGAACGACGGGTCCTCGGTCACCAGCTTCTGGAGGGCGATGCCCATCTTCTCCTGGTCGCTCTTGGCCCTTGGCTCGATTGCCTGCTCGATGACCGGGTTGGGGAAGTCCATCTTCTCCAGCAACACCGGCCGCAGCGGGTCCGAGAGCGTCTCGCCCGTGCGCGTATCCTTGAGGCCGGCCAGGGCGATGATGTCGCCGGCGTAGGCCTCGCTGATCTGCTCGCGGTCGTCGGCATGCATGAGGTACATGCGCCCGACCCGCTCCTTCCTGTCGCGGGTGGTGTTGGTGACCGCCATGCCGCTCTCGACCTTGCCCGAGTAGACGCGGCAGAAGGTGATGCCACCCACGTGCGGGTCGTCCATGATCTTGAACGCCAGCATCGACATGGGCTCGCTGTCGAGCGGCCTGCGGACGGTCTCGGCGCCGGTCTTGGTATCGATGGCCTTGAACGCCTCGCGGTCTGCGGGCGAGGGCAGATAGTCCACCACCGCGTCGAGCAGCGGCTGCACGCCCTTGTTCTTGAAGGCCGAGCCGCACAGCATGGGATAGAACTTGCTGCTCACCGTGGCCTTGCGGATCAGGCGCTTCAGGGTGGGGACGTCGGGCTCCCGGCCGTCCAGGTAGGCAGCCAGGGCGTCGTCGTCCATCTCCACGGCAGCCTCGACCATGGCCGCGCGGTATTCCGCGGCCTTGTCGGCAAGATCGGCCGGGATCTCCTCCTCGCGGAACTTGGCGCCCTTGTCCTCGCCTTCCCAGATCAGGGCCTTCATCTCGAGAAGGTCGACCACGCCCCGGAAGCTCGCCTCGGCGCCGATGGGAATCTGCAGCGGCACCGGCCTGGCGCCCAGCTTCTCCTTGATGTCGGCGACGCAC
The DNA here is from genome assembly GCA_049278815.1 of Hyphomicrobiaceae bacterium. GTDB lineage: Bacteria > Pseudomonadota > Alphaproteobacteria > Rhizobiales > Hyphomicrobiaceae > AWTP1-13. The sequence continues at coordinate 1,276 of JBAPMW010000179.1, read as the reverse complement.
TGGTAGAAGTCGGCGCCGGTCTTATCCATCTTGTTGGCGAGTATGATGCGCGGCACACCGTACTTGTCGCCCTGGCGCCAGACCGTCTCGGTCTGCGGCTCCACGCCCTGGTTGCCGTCGAGCACGCACACGGCGCCGTCGAGCACGCGCAAGCTGCGCTCCACCTCGATGGTGAAGTCCACGTGGCCTGGGGTGTCGATGATGTTCAACCGCTTGCCGAGCCAGAAGCAGGTGGTGGCGGCCGACGTAATGGTGATGCCGCGCTCCTGCTCCTGCACCAAGTAGTCCATGGTCGCGGCGCCGTCGTGCACCTCGCCGATCTTGTAGGTCTTGCCCGTGTAGTAGAGGATCCGCTCGGTCGTCGTCGTCTTCCCGGCATCGATATGAGCCATGATGCCGAAGTTGCGGTAGTCCTCGATTTTATGCGATCGCGGCATAGCCTTGACTTTCTGTCACCAGCGGTAATGCGAGAAGGCACGGTTGGCCTCGGCCATCTTGTGCGTGTCCTCCCGCTTCTTCACCGCCGTCCCGCGGTTGTTGGCGGCATCGAGGAGCTCGCCCGAGAGCCGCTCCTCCATGGTGTTCTCGTTGCGGCTCCGTGCGGCCGTGATCAGCCACCGGATCGCCAGCGCCTGCCGGCGCTCGTTGCGCACCTCGACCGGCACCTGGTAGGTGGCGCCGCCCACGCGGCGGGAGCGCACCTCAACGGCAGGCATCACGTTCTCCAGCGCCTGATGGAACAGCTGGAGGGGGTTCGACTTGGCCTTGGCCTGCACGGTGTCCAGCGCGCCATAGACGATACGCTCGGCCACCGACTTCTTGCCCTGCTTCATGATCGAGTTCATGAACTTGGACACGATCAGGTCGTTGTACTTCGGGTCCGGATTGACCTCGCGTTTCTCAGCCCTGTGCCGGCGCGACATTGTGCGGCTTCCTTCGTCAGTCCGTTCTCAGTCAGCCCAGACGGCAGTCTGGTGCGCGGTTCTTAACCAAGCCTTCCCTGGCGGCCCGAAGATCCCGGCTTTCGCGGGATGTGAGAGCAGAGAGGCCCTACTTGGGCCTCTTTGCTCCATATTTGGAGCGCCTCTGCTTTCTATCGGCCACGCCCTGGGTATCGAGCACGCCGCGGATGATGTGGTAGCGAACGCCCGGAAGGTCCTTCACGCGGCCGCCGCGGATCATGACCACCGAGTGTTCCTGCAGGTTATGGCCCTCGCCCGGGATGTATCCGATGACCTCGAAGCCGTTGGTGAGGCGCACCTTCGCGACCTTGCGC
>JBAPMW010000178.1:0-9895 GCA_049278815.1 Hyphomicrobiaceae bacterium | reverse complement strand
GGCGGGAGAGGGTCATTCAACCACCGCTCTGGCGGCCGGCACTACCCGGCTCTTGGCCGCCACCTGCGCCTCGATCCAACCCACGAAGCTGGTCGCGCGCTCGGCCACGATGTGGCGCTGCTGGTCGAGCGTCACCATGTGGTAGCTGTTGTCGAGCACCAGCGTGTCCACCAGGCCGCCCAGGTTCGCCTGCAGGTACTGGGCGTTCTTGAGGCTCGCGATATCGTCCTCGCGCGGGTGCACGATGAGCGCCGGCTGGCGCACCTGGCCGAGCCTGGGCTTCACCTCCGCCACCAGCGAGTTGAAGTGCGCCATCGACCGCATCGGCGTCGAGAACATGCCGGCGGCGCCCGCGTCGCCGCTCTGCATGCCGGCCACCACGATACGGCGCACGCGCTCGTCCTTGAGGCCGTACGGCTCGCGCTCGGCCAGCTCCAGCTCCAGCCGTATCGGCAGCGGGCGGACGTACTGGAGGAGAACGGAGCGCCAAGGCATCGACCAGCCGTCGAGCTTCAGTGTGGGCGCGAACAGGAGCAGGCCGTGGACGCCCTGCGGGCGCTGCTGTGCCAGGTGCAGCGCCAGGATGCCGCCCATGGAGAGGCCGCCGGCCAGAATCACGTCGCAGCTCTCGGCGAGCTTGTCGTGCGCTGTCTCGACGCTCGCGTACCATTCGCGCCAGGTGGAGCGGCGCAACTCCTCGGGCGTGCGGCAGTGGCCGGCGAGCTGACAGCAGTACACGGTGTGTCCGGCACGGGCCAGGGCCTGGGCGATGAAGCGCAGCTCCACCGGCGTGCCGCCCAGCCCGTGAACCAGCAGCACTCCCACCCGGCCCCCCTGGATGAACAGGCTGCGATCCGGTGCCTCCGCATCTCTTATTTCGGTATCCGCTGGGATTGCCATGTTCTTACGCGCACCGCCTAAGTTCCAGTTTCATCGTCAAGGCCGCGCTTTCTATGCAGAAGCGCCGGCCGGCGCCAGCAACGATGGGTCGCATCGCTGCGGTGCACAACCAAAGATCGGGCCTAGTTGTCAACGCCTTGGGAGGTTCCCCTCCGTCGGAACACGAAAGGCCCTCGTTAAGTTCCGCCTTCCGCACATCGAAATTGGCCGTATCGTTCCCCGATCCGGCTCAAACCCGGCTCACACGTTGCATAACGCGGTCGAGGAGCTTTATCGCCAAGTCCATCTCGTGCCTGGTGATGTGCAGGCTGGGCGCCAGCGTCACCACGTTCTTGTAGTAGCCGCCGATGTCGAGCACGAGGCCGTAGCGCTTGCCGTCCACCTCCAGGTCGCCCTTGAGGCCCTCGTCCACCATGCAGTCGACGATCGCCTTCGACGGCGTGAAGCTGTCGTGCGGATCGCAGATCTCCATGCGCAAGGCGAGGCCCAGCCCGTCGACGTCGCCCACGATCTTGTGGCGGCGCTGAAGCTCCTCGAGCCCCTCGAGCAGATAGGCGCCCTTCTCCGCCACCATCGCCTCGTAGTCGGTCTCGCGCATCATCCTCATGGCCTCCAGCGCAACACCCGTGCCCATGGGGTTGGCATTGAAGGTGGAGTGCGTCGACCCCGGCGGGAAGATCGTCGGGTTGATCAGCTCCTCGCGCGCCCACACGCCGGCCAGCGGGTTGAGGCCGTTGGTGATGGCCTTGCCGAACACGATGGCGTCCGGCTTCACCCCGAAGTGCTCGATCGCCCACAGCTTCCCGGTGCGGTAGAAGCCCATCTGGATCTCGTCCACCACCAGCAGGATGCCGTGCTGGTCGAGCACCTTCTTGAGCTCAACGAAGAAGTTCTGAGGTGGAATCACGTAGCCGCCGGTGCCCTGGATCGGCTCCACGTAGAACGCGGCGTACTCGGCCTCGCCGGCCTTCGGGTCCCACACGCCGTTGTACTCGCTCTCGAACAGACGCGCGAACTGCTGCACGCAGTGGTGGCCGTACTCCTCCTTGCTCATGCCCTTCGGCCCGCGGAAATGATACGGGAACGGCACGAACTGCGCGCGGTCGCCGAAGTGGCCATAGCGCCGGCGGTAGCGATAGGACGAGGTGATGGCCGAGGCGCCCAAGGTGCGGCCGTGATAGCCGCCCTCGAAGGCGAACATCAGGCTCTTGCCCTTCTTGTAGTTGCGCACCAGCTTGAGACTGTCCTCGACGGCCTGACTGCCGCCGACGTTGAAATGTACGCGGCCCCTGGTGCCGAATTTCTTCTCCGCGTCCCGGGCGATGATGGTCGCGAGCTCGATCTTGTCGCGGTGCAGGTACTGGCTCGCCACCTGGGGAAGGCGATCGAGCGTGCGTCGCACCGCTGCGTCGAGGCGCGGATTGCGGTAGCCGAAGTTCACCGCCGAGTACCACATCTGCAGGTCAAGGAAGGTGCGGCCCTCGGCATCGAACAGGAACGAGCCCTCGCAGGAGTCGAAAATCTTGGGCGGATTGATGTAGTGCACCGTATCGCCGTGCGAGCAGTACCTGTCCTCCAGGGCCAGGAGCTCCGCCTCCGACAACCGCTTCTCCTCGGCGCCCAAGGCTCCCTGGGCGGCGCTGTCGTCCCGCACTCTCGCCGGCTTTCTCATCTCACGCGCTCTTGTTGTCGATGCCTGCTGCTCTGGTGTGGCGTCTATTCGTCGCCCGCCCGCACAGGCTCCTGCACCGGCATCGCCGCCGCTGCGCCGCGCGCATCGAGCCACCGCGCCAGCAGCGCCGTTGCCTCCTCAAAGGTGTCGAACGCGTAGTGCGGCAGATCGTTCGCGCGGCAGTGGCTCAGAAGAGGTCCCTTGGCCAGCACCAGATCGGCGCGGCCCGCCACGCAGAAGTCCGAGCGGCCGTCGCCCACCATGATGTTGAGCAGGCGCGGCCGGCCTTCCGTGAAGCTGCACTTGCAGTTGCCCGACAGCGTCGCGCACGTGCCCTTGGCGTGCGGGAATGTCAGCCGCCAGCGGTCGCCGCCGCGCCACTGGAGGTGATTGGCGAAATACGGAAGGTTTATGTCGGCGCGATCGAGCACGGTGCGGATGGTGCGGTCGAGGCCGTCGGAGACGACGATGAGTCGGTGACCGAGCTGGCCGAGGCGCCGCACGAAGCCGCGGAAACCACGATCGATCCGTACCGTTCCGATGAACGCATCCATCTCGGCGGGTGTGGCGCGCACCAGATCGATCTGGCGCACCATGCACTCGCGCGAGCCGATGCGTCCAGCCTTCCAGTCCTCCTCGATTCCATGCCACGCCGGATCGGCAAACCGCTCCAGGAGCAGGTCCGTCGTATCGGCCTCGGAGATCGTTCCGTCGAAGTCGAGGAGAACCCGACATTTCACACGCGCCATCGACACGCCACCAGAACCCGTTGATTTCTATTGCTACGCCGCGACGCAGAGCCATGAAGAGAGGCCCCTCTTTAGCCCCCGCATTGGGCCGTGCCAATGGCTCTGCTTCACGTTTTCGTCAGCTGGCACAGCTGCTGCTTGTACGGAAGCGAGACCGCGCACGCCGCGGTTGCTCCTTTCGGCACAACGCCTTGCGGCGCCTCAGCTCGGGCTTGCAATCGAGATTTTCGATAGATCGAGACACATGGCCGCAGATTTGGCGTGCGCAACGTGGCGACACTTCGCATTGAGAAAATTTACGTCGACGGTGCCCGGGCTGCGTGACCTTCTTCAGCGCCGTTGCTCGATCAATGCCACAGCAACGTAGCCGACAAGTGCCGCGCACAGTCCGAGCAAATAGGGCGTAGCCAGCCCTAGGACGAACTTGCCACCCGCCCACACGACCATGCCGGCGGCAATGGATGTGAGAGCGGCGAGCGGCCCGCCGAATCCGGTAAAAAGGGCGAAGAGTGTCGTAACAAAGACGCCTGCACTGCCGAAAGCAGAGGCGTTCTCAATGAGCTCGTGAATGCCGTCGGACGTGAGGGAGAGAGCGAACGCTACGACGCTGAGAGCGAGCACGGTCAGTCGTGCGGTCCACAGCTTTCCCGTGTCGCTCAGCCCAGAGATCACCCGGACCACGATGTTGTGGGAGAGCTGGGCCGCAGGCGCATGCAGCGCGGAGTGCACGACCGACAGGTTTGCCGAGATGATCGCACCGGCAAACGCGATGTAGAGCAACCCCGGCAGGTGTGCCTCCGCAAGCTTCGCCACCGTCTGCTCGGCCTCCGGCGCATTCGGCAGCAGGTGCACAGCGGCAAGGCCAAGAAACACCGGGATCATGCCCACGATCAGATAGGCAACGCCGGCCACCACCGTTCCCGTAGCAGCGACCTGCGCGGACCTGGCGCCGAGAAAGCGTGAGATGATCTCCACCGCCACGATGGTCCCGCAGATGGGGACCGCCACCTTCTCCAGCGTGCCGAGTAGCCCATCCTCGGGATCGATGAGGACAAGGCGGGCGGCCTCTGTCCTCGCAACCACCTGCGAGGCGCCGCCGATATGGTTTGCGACGACGACGCCGAGAATGACGAGGCCAACCAGGACGACGAGGCCTTGAATGGTGTCGGTGACGGCGTCGGCGAGGAGCCCTCCGACGACCGAGTACGCGGCCACCAGCACTGCCGCCACTGTGATCGCGCTCTGCAAACCCATGCCGGAATTGGCGTCCAGGATCTGCCCGAACGCACGGATCTGCGCCGCCGCCCAGAAGAGGGAGCCGGGCAGGAGGACGAACACGACCAGGCGCTCCACGGCTTGCGAGTAGCGCTGCCGGAACAGGTCCGCGAACGTGGTTATGCCGCGTGACCAGAGGGCGCCCGCAAAAAGGAGGCCGACCACAATGATGGCGATTGCGTAGCCGAACGGATCCGCCAGCGCTCCGGCCAGCCCCTTCTCGTACACCGCGCCGCCGGAGGCAACGATGGCCTCGGCACCGAAGAAGGTTGCAAAGACGGAGAAGATGACAAGGCCGGTGCCGAGCTTGCGTCCGGCCAGGATGTAGTCGCCAGCCGTGCGCATGCGCCTCGATACCCAGGCGCCGACCGCAAACTGTGCAAGCACGTAGGCGACGATGGCAAGCAGCACTGCATTCATTTGCCTTCTCTCCGCAGGCCGCCTCGGCCAGTCATGCATTCCGGTCTGCAACCCATGCAGCTCCTGGCCGGCCGATCGCCGACCCTGGCCAGAGTCTGGCCGGAGTCTGGCCGGAGTCTGGCAAGAGTCCAGGCAGGCATAGCACCCCGCGCGTGCCCATGCGGTGTCCGCACAGCCACGTCGGATCGGTCCGGTGCGACGCTGCGGCCGAGCGGTTGACACCCAAGCACACCACCGCAATGGTGACGCCTTTGTGGGGACATCAGCCATGCGAGATGCTCGAATCCAGCTTCGGTCGCCGTCCGGCCTCCTGATCGAGGCCTCCACCGGCAGCTCGGATGGAGTGCTCGACCAGTTCTATCAGGACTACGACGCGGCCTTTGTCCTGGAGAATGAGAAGGAAGGTCGCGCGGGGTTCGTTGAGTGCCTGGCCCTCAACGGCGAGGCGTACCCGGAGCTCGCGGCGCGCTTCGGAGCGTTTCGCGAGCTCGTGCTGGTCGCCCGCGACAGCGCCGGCGGCCGGCGTATCGGCGGGGCCAACTTCGTTGCCTTTCCGCTGCAGGCGCCACCGGGGAGCGATACGCAGCTTCTCTCTCTGAACCTCAACTACGTCTTCATCAATCCGCCGGCGCGCCGCCAGGGCTATCTCAAGCGCCTGGTCAATGACCTCCCTCGGGTCGCGCTCTCGCTGTTCGCTGCGACCAATGCGGCGGACGTGCCGCCGTCATGGACCGCCACCGGCGGTGTCGGCTCGGCCCCGCAGGTGCTTGTCTTCATCGAGCAGAACGACCCCTACCGGATGTCGCCAGAGGACTACGAGCTGGACACCAGGTACACCGGCCTCGACCAGATCGCCCGCATCGGGATCTGGTCGCGGCTCGGTGCCCGCATCGTCGATTTTCCCTACGTCCAGCCGCCGCTCTCGCGTGAGCAGGTCGCAGACCAGAGCCTCGTGCTCGCAGTACTCGGCGCCGGAGCCGACGCGCTGAGCGCCTGCCTTCTGCACGACCACCTTCGGCGCTTCTTCGGTGTCTCCGTCCTCAAGGGTGCGGACCCCTCGGGCGAGCCGTCCGCCGCGCAGCAGCTGACCTCGCTGGCCGCCTTATGCGCAGGGCGAGGGGCGATCCCGCTGCTCGCGCCGCACGGGCTCGAGCGGGCGCTGCGCCAGTGCCCTCCAGGAACCACACCCAGGCCCGCCTCGCTTCTCCATCTTCCAGGCGTGCAGGCAGGGCCTTAGAGGCAATATCCCCAAGCGCAGCAGACCGTTCAAGTTTCTTCGGTTCAGCGAATCGCCCAACACCTCAAGCATCCGACATTTCCAGGGGGTATGCATGTCCACGCTGAATGCAATGTGGGAGGGGATTCAATTCTCGTGGTGGCTGCTCTTTACGGTCACTCCCTTTGCGCTCCTTGCCGCGCTTGTCATTCGCGACTTCTCTCGCGGCGCCTCGTTCATCGCGCGCGTCCTGCACGAATCGGGAGGCCACCTCGCGGCCGCATTGGCGCTTGCTGTCATATACCTGAAGCATCCCTGGCTGTTAGCAACCTGGTCGACCAAGCGGTTTCGCGCCGCGCGGCTTTACGCGGAGATCGAGATCCTGGAGCCGGAGGCCGTCGCGCCCAATCCGAACGACTATATTGTGAGGAACGAGAGCACCAACGCCTATGCGCTGGGAGCCGACTGGCGGCAAGCCCGAGACCGGTGGAGGAAGCAGAGGGCGCGCAGGAGGGACCGGATCGCGACGCTCATGAAGCAGCAGCTCAGAGAGGAGAGGCACGACTTCCTCTCGACGCTCAACGAGTTCCTGCGGTCGACACTCGGCCACCGGATCAAAGGCCGCCTGCGGTCCTGGCTGGGATGGGGCGAGGAGAGGCAGCCGTGCCATGTGCAGATCGACAGCTTCCAGGGCCTCGATGAAAGCCGCGGCCTCATCAAGCGCTACTTCGGCGTCCTGTACTCCATGGGCGAGACCGACAGCAAGTTCGTCACCACCGTCCGCATCGAGTGGGGCTACCTGGCGCCGATATTCCTCATCACGGGATTGATCAACAGATTCAAGGAGGACGACGGGTGGCGACGGATCATCGACAACTATCCGGCACTTCTCGCGACCGACGGAGCCTATTCCACGGAGTTGCGGGAGCTCCGCTCGTTCCTGTTCAACTGCTGGCTGCTGTGGGGGCCAAGCATTCCCCACTGCACATGTGCCATGTGGACCACGGAGGGGACCGACCTGACCGTTCAGTACGGCTATGGCGATGAAAACAACTCGTTGGATTTGATCATCAAGGATGGGCGGCGCCGGGACTTCATTGGAGCACTGGGAAACTGCCTCGGCGCCGCGAGCCACAAGGGCCAGATCCCCTCGGCAGTCTGCGCGGTGCCCTACAACGTGACAGGCCAGCTGAGATGGGGCCCAAGCCTCGGGGACCGCGAGATCAGCGAGGCGCAGAGGCTGATTCAGGGCGGCTCCGGGGAGATGCGGAAGCCCCTGCAAGGCCGCGTCGTGCTCGAGGCGCGCTGGACCGACTGCAACTATCGCGACGACGCGAGATCGTCACATTATTACTCGGCTTATCTTTGGGTCATGTTCGTGATCGTGAGTCGAAGCACGGGGCAGCTGTTCTATGAAGTGCAGCCGTGGAAAAACCTGCTATCCTATTTCGAGCACGGCAATATTGCCGATCCTGCCACCTACCACGCTCTCAAGGAGAACCTGGCGGCCAAGATATGCGCATCGCTCGACAAGATGCTGGAGAAACACGCCGATGTTGCAATCGGGTACGTCTGTGCGTTCGATGATTCAAACTGCGGCGGAGGCAACAACGTCGTCTTTCCGTCTCCCGGATCGCGCTTGGTCGATCTCCTGCTGGAGCGCATAGAGAGGGAGAACGCATCGCTTGCAACAGCAAAGCGGGAAGGGCGGTTGTTCCTGCCCGACACGCATCCGCCGGTCGGACCGAACGCCTACGGCTCCTGCCACCTGCCGGAAATGATCGAAGGCTTCTACAAGGAGCTGAACGAGGCGGCAGCCGCGGCAGAGGCAGAGCAGGCGGCCGATGCCTAAGGCAGAATTCCCCCCAGACCAACACTTGAGCCGGCACGCCGCGCGTCCGCTCTCAGTGCTTTGCTGTCGGACGCGCTTCCATTGCACGGTGGATCCTGACCCGTATTCCCCGTTCCCGCCCATTGAGTTTGCGGCGCCGCGTCGGAACTATTTCAGCTCCAGCACCACGGAACCTGATACGGGATCGGTTACACCTAGACCACCGCCAAGGTCCTCGAGTGTGTCGCGGAAGGAATCGAGGGTCGCGATCATGTTTGGCCGCGCTTTGGCAAGCGCGTCCATGTCGGTCCATTCAGCGACGATGCAAAACGTGCGCTCCCCGGTCTTGATCATTTTGGCATGCACGAGGCCGGACCAGCTCGCCTCGACCCTCTTGTGGGCATCGAGGAATTCCTGCTCGCGGCCTGGCTTTACGCGGAAGCGCACAACATTGAACGCGGTCATGGTCTTTCCTTTCATAGCGGGACATCACGGCTGCGTGATCACCACGTGGTGTCAACGCACTGCGCCGCCGGGTGCAGCCGCCCCTCAGGCGGCCGGTCTGATGTTCTGGTTCACCCGGAAGAGATTGGCCGGGTCGTATTTCTTCTTCACGACAGCGAGGCGGGCGTAGTTGTCGCCATAGGTCGCCTTGAGCCGTGCGTCGCCCTCGTCGTCCATCATGAAATTCGGATAGGCGCCGCCGAGATCAAAGGGATGCACTGCATCCCAGTAGGCCTTGGTCCATTGCGTCACGGCCCCCTTCTTGTTGGGATCGGGATCGATGCCGGCAATGACCATCGACCAGGTGGCGTCGCGGCAGTTCCAAGCCGTATCGCTCTTGCCCACCCGGTGAACGGCGCCGTCGATCGGATAGAGGTGCATGAGGGAAAGCTCGCTCGGCGTGTTCGCTGCCTGCTCGAGATGGGCATCGATCGCCGCGTCGGGCAGTGCCTTGACGAAGTCGCCCCGCCAATACCACTGCATGCCTTTCGGGTAGAGCCCGTCGAACATGCTCTGCACAGCGGGATAGGGCATGGTGCCCATCCAGTTGAAGAACGGTTCGGGCAGACCTTCCAGCAATGGCGCCAGCGCCTTTGTTCCATCCGCTTCCGATCCGTTGTAGCAGGACATGAGCAGGCAGATGTGCTTGCCCCAGATCTCCTGTGGGAAAGGCGCGCTGGACGGAATTTTCTTTAGGCCGACGAAGGCCCCGAGGTCCTCTGGCGCCTTCGGGAGAAACTCCCGGTAGCGCTGCATGATGGTGCGCGCGTGCTTCTGGTCCCAAGCGATGGGGCCGGCGAATACCATCTTTGCGGGGTGCAGCTGGAAGAGAAAGCTGGTGACAACGCCGAAGTTGCCGCCGCCGCCGCGCAGCGCCCAGAGCAGGTCGGGGTTCTTCTCCCTGCTGGCAGTGACAAAGCTGCCGTCGGCCAGCACGACGTCGGCCTCGAGCAGATTGTCGATGGTCAAGCCGTACTTGCGTGAGAGATAGCCGTGCCCGCCGCTCAGCGTCAGGCCGGCGATGCCCGTGGTCGATACGATGCCCGCCGGGACGGCCAGGCCGAAGGCATGGGTGGCATGGTCCACGTCGCCCTGCGTGCAACCGGCGCCAACCCGGGCAGTCCTGGTCTCGGGGTCGACGCGGACCCCCTTTATCGGCGATAGGTCAATGACCAGGCCATTGTCCACACTGCCAAGGCCCGGTCCGTTGTGGCCGCCGCCCCGGATGGCGATGGGGAGGCCGTTGTCACGTCCGAAATTGACCGCAGTGATCACATCGGCGACGTCCACGCAGCGGGCGATCGCGAGCGGTCGCTTGTCGATCATGC
>JBAPMW010000177.1:0-3571 GCA_049278815.1 Hyphomicrobiaceae bacterium | reverse complement strand
GCGCCTGGGACATGAAAAAATATCTCATCGACATGACTCTCGCGGATGACCAATGCCGAGCAGCAACCCGATCAGCAGCGTAAACGACTTCGTCGTCCGCTTCGCCAACGTCAACGGTTCGGGCTCGGCCTCCGCCAACGAGCTGTTCGCGCGCTCGATCCTGCGCCACGGCGTCCCGGTGAGCCCACGCAACATCTTCCCCTCCAACATCCAGGGCCTGCCGACCTGGTACGAGGTGAGGGTGTCCGAGGCGGGGCATCTCGCGCGCCGTGACGGCATCGACCTGATGGTGGCCATGAACCCGCAGTCCTACCAGGACGACCTGGGCGAGCTCGTGCCCGGCGGCTGGCTCCTCTACGATTCCACCCTGCCGCGCGTATGGCCGCGCGACGACATCAAGGTGCTCGGCATCCCCATCGCCGAGATGTGCGCCAAGAAATGGAGCGATCCGCGCCAGCGCCAGCTGTTCAAGAACATGGCCTACGTCGGTGCGCTCACGGCGCTGCTCGATATCGACCTGGAGGTGCTGCGCGCCTCCATCTCCGACCAGCTCAGGGGCAAGGAGAAGCTCATCTCCGCCAACATGGAGGCGGTGATGCTGGGTCGCGACTATGCCGCGCGGAATTTCGACTGCCCGCTGCCCATTCGGGTGCGGCCGGCCCACGGCACCAAGGGCAAGATTCTGGTGTCTGGCAACGCCGCGGCGGGCCTCGGCGCCATCTACGCCGGGGCCACGGTGTGCGCCTGGTATCCGATCACGCCGTCAACCTCGCTGGCCGAGGCGTTCGAGGCCAACGCCAAGCGCCTGCGCGTCGCCAAGGACGGCCGCCGCCTCTACGGCATCGTCCAGGCCGAGGACGAGCTGGCCGCCATCGGCGTCGCCATCGGCGCGGGCTGGAACGGGGCGCGCGCCTTCACCGCCACCTCCGGCCCCGGCATCTCGCTGATGAGCGAGTTCCTGGGGCTCGCCTACTTCGCCGAGGTGCCAGTGGTGCTGTTCAACGTCCAGCGCGGCGGGCCGTCCACCGGCATGCCGACACGCACCCAGCAGTCCGACATCACGGCATGCGCCTACGCCTCGCACGGCGACACCAAGCATGTGCTGCTGTTCCCCAAGGACCCCACGGAGTGCTTCTCACTGGGGGCGGAGGCCTTCGATCTGGCCGAGCGGCTGCAGACGCCCGTGATCGTCATGTCGGATCTCGACATCGGCATGAACGAGTGGGTATGCGACCCCTTCACGTGGGACGACAGCCGCGTCCACGACCGCGGCAAGGTGCTCGATGCCGACACGCTGGAGCGGTTCAAGGAGCTCAAGGGGCGCGACTGGGGCCGCTATCAGGACGTCGACGGCGACGCCATCCCCTACCGCACGCTGCCCGGCACGCACCCCTCCAAGGGCGCCTTCTTCACCCGCGGCACCTCGCACGACGAGAACGCGCGCTACACCGAGGACGGCCGCATCCACGCCCGCGTCATCGACCGCATCCGGCGCAAGCTCGACACCGCAGCCGCGCTGGTGCCGAAGCCGGAGGTGACGGTCCGCGACAAGGGCGGCACGACCGGGCTCATCTACTTCGGCGCCAACGTGCACGCAGTCAACGAGGGGCTGGACCTCTTGGAGCGCGAGGGCATCAGGATCAACGCGCTCAGGCTCAAGGCCTTCCCCTTCACCCGCGAGGTGCACGCCTTCTGCGCCGCGCACGACCGCATCTTCGTGGTAGAGCAGAACCGCGACGCGCAGATGCGCTCGCTGCTGATGACAGAGGCCGACGTGCCCGGCCACAAGCTGATCCCGGGGCTGAGCTACGACGGCATGCCGATGACCGCGGCCTTCGTGCGCGGTGCCGTGCTGAGAGACCTGCGGCCGGCACAGGCAGCCGCGGAATAAAACTGGACCGGCGAGCAGTGCGCATCCCGACCCACCTACTCAACGTCATTCCCGCGAAGGCGGGAACCCAGGTCACCTCTCAACAAGGGCCTGGGTGGTTGGCGTGCGCGCCCGCGCTGCGAGCGCAGAGCCCCCACAACACACCGCTCCCCTTTGGCCCAGTGACCTGGGTCCCCGCCTGCGCGGGGATGACGCCAGAGGGGAGGTGCTGCCCCTAACGGAGCTAAGCCATGAGCTTCATGCCCAAACCTTCCGCGCACCATCCGGCGTTGCCGAGGAACGCGCAGGGCCTCACCCGCCGCGACTACGAAGGCACCATGTCGACCTTGTGCGCCGGCTGCGGGCACGATTCCATCACGGCGGCGCTGATCGAGGCGTGCTTCGAGATGGAACTGGCGCCGCACCGCATCGCCAAGGTCTCGGGCATCGGCTGCTCGTCCAAGGCGCCCACCTACTTCCTCAACCGCGCCCACGGCTTCAACAGCGTCCACGGCCGCATGCCGTCGGTGACTACGGGGGCGGCGCTGGCCAACCGCGACCTCATCTACATCGGCGTCTCCGGCGACGGCGATACCGCCTCCATCGGCCTCGGCCAGTTCTGCCACGCCGTGCGGCGGCGCCTGAACATGACCTACATCGTCATGAACAACGGCTGCTACGGCCTCACCAAGGGCCAGTTCTCCGCCACCAACGACAAGACCTCGCCGTCCAAGAAGGGCGAGGCCAACCCGTTCGACGCCATCGACCTCGCCCAGCTGGCGATCCAGCTCGGCGCCGGCTTCGTGGCGCGCTCGTTCTCCGGCGACAAGGCCCAGCTGATCCCCCTCATCAAGGCCGCCATCGCCTACAACGGCTTTGCGCTGCTCGACGTGGTGAGCCCGTGCGTGACCTTCAACAACCACGCCACCTCGACCAAGAGCTACGAGTATGTCCGGGCGCACAACCTGGCGTCTGAGAACCAGCTCGACTACGTCGAGCCCAGGGAGGAGATCGTCGTAGACTACGCCGAGGGCAGCACGGCCGACATCGAGCTGCACGACGGCTCGCGCCTGATCCTCAACAAGCTCGACACCCAGCACGACCCGCGCGACGCCGACGCGGCGCTGATGGCCATCCGCAGCAGCGCCGCCAAGGGCGCTGTAGCCACCGGCCTCCTCTACATCGACCCCGCCCAGCAGGACATGCACGACATCCTCGCCACCGACACCCGGCCGCTCAACGCGGTGCCGATGGCCGAGCTGTGCCCTGGGCCCAAGACGCTGGAGGGGATCAACGCGCGGCTGCGGTAGGGGGTCTCTAAGAACGCTAAAACGCTAATATGCGTAGTGGAGTAAGCTAGCCGGCTGGGTTTTCAAATATGATGCAGAATCAGGCTGCTATCGCGCTAGCTACCGCTTGGCTCAAGGTGGGTACGCTACGAGTACGCTAGACGCTTTGGGTAGTACGCTACGGTCTGGCAGCAGCAGGCTTCCTGGCCCATTTGGCTCCCGGACCGTGCTTCCCAACATTGACTATGACGCCGTCGCGCGCGAGGTCCTGGACTAGGTTACGGATCTTGTTCTGCTTCTGCGGTGGTCCCAGAGCGTCAGGCAGCTTGTTCAGCAAGGCCTTCTGTATTTGCTGCGGCGTCGAGCTGCCGAAATTGTCGATGAGCTTCAGAATCAGGTCCCTGTAGTAGGC
>JBAPMW010000176.1:0-2116 GCA_049278815.1 Hyphomicrobiaceae bacterium | reverse complement strand
TCGATGTTCGGCAATCCCCCCACCCTGTCCCTCCCCCGCAAGGGAGAGGGGAATCCGGTTGGCGTGTGCCTCCAGCACGTGCGAAGCCTGCCGCCCCCATCCTGGAGCCTGCAGTCCGTGAGCGTCGTGAAGAAACTCTGCTTAGCGCCAGTCCCCAAGCACGGCGTTGACGAGCGCAAGGGCGGCAACGCCCGCCGTATCGGCGCGCAAGATGCGCGGTCCCAGCGAGATGCGCGTGACGAATGGCTGCGCTGAGAGAAGCTCACGCTCTGCGGGATCGAAGCCACCTTCCGGACCGATCAGCACGCCGACGGGACCGGGTGGGATGCGGGCCAACGCGGTGAAGGGGCAGGTTTCCTCCACGTCCTCGTCGCAGAAGACGAGCGGGCGCGCCGCATCCCATCCCGCGATGACGCGCTCCAAAGGCTCCGGCGCGCACACCTCGGGCAGGCGCAGGATGCCGCACTGCTCGGCCGCCTCGACGGCATGCGCACGCATGCGCTCGAGGTTGACGCGCTCGGCCACCGTGCGCCGCGTCAGCACGGGGCGCAGGCGCGCCGCGCCCATCTCGGTCGCCTTCTCCACCATGTAGTCGAGGCGGGCGCGCTTGAGGGGCGCAAACAGATAGTCGATGTCGGGCGCCCCCTCCTGGGGGCGCGCCTGCGCACGGACGTGGAGAAGCACGGCGCGGCGGCCGGATTCGGCGATCTCTGCGCGCCACTCTCCGTCGCGGCCGTTGAACAGGAGAATGGCGTCGCCGGCCTTGAGGCGCAGGACGTTGCGCAGGTAGTTCACCTGCGCGGGCGTGCAGGCGACCGCGGTGCCTTCGGCCAGGTCGGCCTCGACGTAGAGGCGCTGGGCGTTGAAATCGTACCGACTCATGGGGGCAGCTTACCGCGAAAGCGGTGGGGCGGCGAAGTCTCGGCAGTCGGCAGCCGGGCGTCGTGGCCGGAGAGCAAGCTCTTCCCGATTGCCGAAGCCCGACTGCCGACTGCCGGCAAGGCGCCGCTACGACGTCTGATCGAACTTAAGCACGGCGGGAACCGTCTTGAGGAGCAGCTTGAGGTCAAGCCGCAGCGACCAGTGGCGCGCGTAGTAGCGGTCGCAGGCGACGCGGGTGCGGTAGCTGACGCTGCTGCGGCCGTTGGTCTGCCACATGCCGGTGATGCCGGGGCGGGCGCAGAGATAGGTGTGCGCATGGCGTCCGTAGTGTGCCATCTCGTCCGGCACGATCGGGCGGGGGCCGATCAGGCTCATGTCGCCGTTGAGGACGTTGAGGAGCTGGGGCAGCTCGTCTAGGCTCGACTTGCGCAGGAAGCGGCCGAGCGCGGTGATTCTCGGATCGTTGCTCAGCTTGCGGGTGGCCTGCCACTCACGGGCCGCGTCGGGGTTCGCCGCCAGATGCCTTTCCAGCAGCGCCTGGGCATTGCCGGCCATGGTGCGGAACTTGTAGCAGACGAAGGCGCGTCCCCGGCAGCCGACGCGCTTGTGCCCGAATACGACCGGCCCGCCCATGAGAAGCCGGATCGCCGCAGCTACCAGCAGCATGATCGGCGCGCTGAGGAGCAGCAGCAGGCCGGCGAGGGCCACGTCGATGGCCCGCTTTGCCAGGCCGCCCAGCGGCTGCCGCAGCGGCTCGGCGAACGGTACGGCCGCCGCCCGGGTCGACGACGCGCCGCTGAGACTGGCCGCGGGACCGGCGAAAGGCAGTGCTGCGACGTTGCCGCTGACGGGCGCTGCAACAGAGGCGGCCTTCGGGACAAGGGCGGCGCGCAGCGGCGTGGGCGGCGTGGTGCGCAGCGGCGGGGGCGGCGGATGCGATTTGGTACGCGAGACCCGCCCGGAGAACGACACACCAGCTACCATCTTTCCAAACCCCGCCCAAACCCGATGACACAATCGGAAATTGCAATCCGATGCGTGCAGCTCGGGAGAAACCCCTTCGTTCTGTGGACTTGCGTAGCAGCGCGCGACCACAGGTTGAATACTTCTCGCGCATCGGAGTTACGGAATGCTTTGCAGACCGCCATTTTTGCGGGTTCGGAGGGAAGCGAACGGAGGCGCAGCCGGCATTCCATCCGGTACGGTGTGCAGCTGGCTGAGCAGTGTCGCCAGC
>JBAPMW010000175.1:0-5173 GCA_049278815.1 Hyphomicrobiaceae bacterium | reverse complement strand
GGGGTCGGCAGTCGGGAGTCCTCAATGCTGCGAGCTCTACGACGCCCGACGCCCGACCCCCGACTGCCCGCCTCGACCACCCCATTTGCCCCGGACGCTGCCAGTGCTGACGACAAACGGGTCTCCTCATCGCATCGGCGGCATGGGGTGGGGCGACAGGCCCCGCGCAAAGCTCGCGGCGCGCGGTGTTGCGCTCGCCGTGAACCCCTCCACCGCGCACGCCAGCACGGCCCGGATCGCCGCATCGCCCTGCGACATGGCGGCCCGCAAGTCAGCCAGCACGGCGGCGAGATCGTCGGGCGGCAGGAACGGCTCGCGGCTCTTGCGGATGCGCGGGTGCTCGGTGGCAATCGCGCTTGCGTTCAGCAACAGCTCCTCGTGGAGCTTCTCGCCGGCGCGCAGCCCCACGTACGCGATGGCGATGTCGCCGTCGGGATGGTCAGGGTCGCGCGCCTCCAGACCGGCAAGCCTGATCATCGATCGCGCGAGATCGGCGATCTTCACCGGCTCTCCCATGTCGAGCACGAACACGTCGCCCCCCTCCGCCATGGCTCCCGCCTGGATCACGAGCGCGGCAGCCTCGGGGATCGACATGAAGTAGCGGATGACGTCCGGGTGCGTGACCGTGAGCGGCCCGCCGGCCCGGATCTGCTCCCGGAAGCGGCGGACCACGGAGCCCGAGCTGTCGAGCACATTGCCGAAGCGGACCATGGTGAACACCGTGTGTCCCTGCTCCTCGCAAGCGCGGGCCTGCAGCACCATCTCCGCCAGGCGCTTGCTGGCGCCCATGATATTGGTGGGGCGGACGGCCTTGTCGGTCGAGATGAGAACGAACCTCTCAACCCCCAGCTCCTCCGCGGCCTCGGCTATGATCTCAGTGCCGAAGGTGTTGTTGCGGATCGCCTCCGCCGCGTTATGCTCCAGCAGGGGCACGTGCTTGAAGGCCGCGGCGTGGTAGACCGTCTCCACCTCGCCGCACTCGATGGTCCTGCGCACGAGCGTCCTGTCCAGCACCGATCCCAGCACCGTGCGGATCTCGGGCCGGCCAGAGCCGTTCATTGAGCCGTTCACCGGGAGACGCTTCAGGAGGTCCTCCACCTCGATGCCGATCTCGTAGAGCTGCTCCTCGCCCCGGTCGAGCAGGATGAGCCGGCGCGGCTTCTGGCGCAGGACCGCCCGCACCAGCTCGGAGCCGATCGATCCGCCGGCCCCCGTGACCAGCACGGCCTTGCCCTTGATGTTGCGCGCCAGCAGCTCGGGGTTGGACGGCACGGCCTCGCGGCCGAGCAGGTCCTGCGGGTCGATATCGCGCAGGTCGCCGACCGCGATGCGCCCCGAGGCGAGGTCCTCGATCGCCGGCAGGGTACGGACGGCCACGGGCAGCCGCTCAAGCCGGTGCAGGGCCTCCCGGCGCTCGCGCCGCTGCGCCCTGGGCATGGCCAGCAGCACCTCCTTCACATTGTGCTCCTTGATCAGCCTGTGGAGCCTGTCTGGCGCATGCACCTTGAGTCCGCTCACCTGCTGGCGCCAGAGCGAGGGATCGGGGTCAACGAAGCCGACGGCCGCATAGTCGCCGGAAAGCCGCAGCGCCTCCAGCAGCTGCACGCCGGTGGTCTCAGCGCCGTAGATGACGACCCGCTTGGCATCGCATGCCTGCCGCGCCGACCGGTGCGGGTCGAGCTCCTTGGTATGGCCCAGCAGGATCTGCGCCGTTGCACGCATGCTCCACACGAGCAGAGCGGCCATGAGCGGGTAGATCAGAACGACGGAGCGCGGTATGCCGCTTTGGCCGGACAACAGCACGGCGAGAGCCCACAGCAGGCCGGCAATCACGCTGGCGGAGAAGATGACGAGGATCGTATCGACGCTGAAGTAGCGCGTGACGACCCGGTACAGCCCGAACCGAAAGAACACCGCGATTGCGATTGCGGGCGCCGCGCAGAGAAGCAGCAGGAGTTGCCAGGTGGGCGGGATGTAGAGCTCGCCGTAGCGGACGGCCATGGCCAGCCAGAGCGCAGCATAGAACAGCACGGCATCGGCCGCCATGAGGATGGCGCGCTTCTGGTAGCGGTTGCGACCGACGAGCCACGCAATGGCGCGCAGCTGCCACGCTGACGGCTGTCCCAGCTCGAACATGCATATCTTCCCCGCTCGCAGGCTGCCCGCCACAGCCGCGTGGCCACTCCCCGAACGCACCCGCTGCGGCGCGAGCGCCGTGAGGCGGCCGAACCCCGGCATGGCAAAGATGAACGTGGCGCGGAGGGACATCTCCAGTTGGCGTCCCGTCGGTCGTCCGGCCGCCCTCACGGCATCCAGGCGGACAGGTACGTGAACGCCCCAACCTCGACAAGACCGATAATGACAGCGAGCAGCGCGATCCAATGGAAAGACGAAAGAGGCGAGGAAATGAGTAGATACACTATCCTCTTTACCCAATAAATCACTAACCAGAATATTACAGAATACATCGAATATCATACATCGCAGATGGGGCATCAGAAGCGGTCTGACGGCTTCCCGATACGCAGTCCGCTAACGGCATTTCTCTCGACGGCGTCCATCGGCAAATTCTCGGTAGATGCCTGGCAACCGCAAATGGACCGGCATGAAGCGCTCGCCGATGGCATCCTCCGGCAGCTTGGCGCCAGGCCCAGCGCCGGCTCGATGATGGCATGCGCAGCGCCCAATTGATGGCTTTGTCATGCGCCGTAAACATAACAGGGTGAGATGGTGAGTGGTGAGATGGTGAGGTTTCGGACGGCGTGTGCGGCGCTGTGGAGAATAACTGACGATGGCTCTGGACCGAGCCGCGCGCTACACTCGCCACTCACCATCTCACCACTCATCGGGGCACCACATCATGGTCGAGCGCGCGAACGGGCGCCGCAAGCCGGCGGGCGGCAGCCTGGACCAGGAGGCGGAGGAGGAAGGCAGGCGGCGGTCCTCGGCTCCCAAGTTCGACCGCAAGACCATCGCGCTGGTCTACGACTTCGACGGCACGCTGTCGCCCCGGCCGATGCAGGAATACGCCTTCCTGCCCCAGATCGGCGCCGACGCCCCGGCGTTCTGGGCCGAGAGCAATGCGCTCGCCAAGCGCGAGCGTGCCGATCCGCTCATCACCTACATGTGTCTGATATACCAGAAGGCGAAGGCCAAGGGCGTGCGCATCGACCGCGCCGACCTCGTTGCCCAGGGCAAGCACGTGGAGCTGTTTCCGGGCGTCGAGGGCTGGTTCGACGCCATCGCCGCCTACGTCAAGAGCCACGCCCAGAGCCACGGCGTGCAGCTGCGGCACTACCTCATCTCCTCGGGCCTCAAGGAGATCGTGGAGGGCACCTCGATCTACAGGCGCTTCCACAACGTGTTCGCCTCGGAATACTGGTTCAACCCCTACGACCTGCCGTTCCCCAAGCGCGTCATCACCGACACCGGCAAGACCCAGTATCTCTTCCGCATCAACAAGGGGGTGGAGGACTTGGGTGAGAGCATCAACCAGCACATGCCCGAGGCGGCCCGGCCCATCCCCTTCTCCAACATGATCTACTTCGGCGACGGCGACACCGACGTGCCGTCGATGGCGGTGATGCGCAAGAACGGCGGCCACGCCATCGCCGTCTACCCGGCCGGCAAGAGCAGGGCCAAATGCGTGGACCTCTACAAGGCCGGTCGCTGCGATTTCCTTGCGCCGGCCGACTACCGCGAGGACTCCGATCTCTACCGCCGCACCTGCCTGCTGCTCGACCGCATGCTGGCCGACATGAAGGTCCAGGAGGAACGCTGGCGCCTCGACCGGGGATTGCGGCAGGGCGCGTAAGCGGCGCGCCATGGTGGCGGCGCTCGGAGTAGTTCCGAACGCCAAACGGCCGGCCCCTGCCGCAACTCAATCCAGCCCGGCAACCCGCCGCCTGGGAGGCTACTCGGCAGGCGCGGCCGTCTCAGCCGGCGTCGCCACCGGGGTCTTGCCGGCCTCCGTGACCTCTGCGCGCCGCTCGGCGGGCTTGGCCTTGGTGGAGGCGGCGCTCTTGCTGGCGCTGGGGCTCTTCTGCCTGGCGCGCGGGTGCTTGGCCTGCTTCTTGGCCGGCGGGTCGTCGTCGCCGAACAGGAAGAAGCTGCCCGAGGGGGCAGACTTGGACTTGGCGGTGGTCAACGCGCCGGAGGTGGTGAACGTCTGATAGGTGACCGTCACCTTGGTTCCGATTCTCACGCGCGGATAAAGATCGAGCACGTCCTCGTTGAAGAGACGGATGCACCCCTTCGAGGCCGCAGTGCCGATGGTCCAGGGCGCGTCGGTGCCATGGATGCGGTACATGCTGCTGCCGAGATAGAGCGCACGCACGCCCAGCGGGTTCATAGGGTGCCCGCCCGGCACCCAGCGCGGCAGGCGCGGGTTCTCGCGGATCATCTCGGGCGTGGGCGTCCAGGAGGGGTGCTCCCGCTTCTGGGTCACCGCGGTCACGCCTTGCCAACGGCTCTTCTCGCGCGGCACGGCAATCGGATAGCTGATGGCCTGCCCGGTATGGGTGACGTAGTAGAGCCTCTTGTCACCGAAGCTGACGATGATCTGGCCCGCGCTGTATTTCGGACTGAACGACACCACCTCGCGGCTGCCTCCGGCCCAGTCCCAGGACAGCTGCGCCGACGCCGGCTGGCCCGGCAACGCCCAGAACGCCACCACGCTGGCCGCCCCAACTGCGGTCTGCCGCAGCTTGCCTCGAATGATCATCTCGCTCGGTCCCTCTATTCTCGCTCCGGTTGCCCGCGGATCGAGACGCCGGTGGCATCCGGAGATACATATGCCCAGGTATGCCGTGGCACCAGCGCCGTCGCCAGTCAACTCAACTCCACGCGCGCAAGCGCAACTCTGCGCCTGCCGCGTAAGCTGCCGGTCAGCAACGCGGAAGCGCGCACCGGCGGAACAGGGTTTGAAGATGCTCGGAGTGTGGCGAAATCCGGCCGCGAACGCAACCCGCGCGCGTGCGCCACGGACCCGCGCAAAAGCGGAAAGCTCGACGCTGTGCGATTTGCGCCACATGGATTTTGCCCTATCACGGAAGCAGGCTTGGCCTTTCCCTCCCGCGACGATGGTTAGCAATGGGTGAACGCTTCAGACTGGCGGCGGCAGCGGCGGGGCTCGCGGTGGCGGCGATCGCGCGGGCGCCCCTCTGTGCCGTCG
>JBAPMW010000174.1:0-1803 GCA_049278815.1 Hyphomicrobiaceae bacterium | reverse complement strand
CTTTCACGTCCCACGCATCGCGCATCGTCTGGTCACTCACCTCCTCCAAAGTGCCAGTAGGAATTGCGCCAGCATTGTTCACAAGGATGTCGATGTTCGGGTGGGCGGCCACAATATGGGCCGCGGCCCCACGGTTGCTCAGATCAGTCGGCAGTACGGCTACGTCAACTCCCGTCTCGCCGCGGATACGGTCAGCTGCCTGGTTGAGCTCAGCGCCTGATCGCGCAACAAGCACCAAGTTGCAACCCTCGATCGCCAACCTTCTGGCCACGGCAAATCCTATACCTTTGCTGCCGCCCGTCACCAGTGCACGTCTGCTCTTTATTCCTAGTTCCATGCAATGTCTCTCCTGCCCGAGTTGATTTGCGCGAAAGCTGGTCATTGATCTGCCACGACTCGCGATAGCCGGGATCGAGGCGGCCGCTCGGTCGATTCCGCTTCCCGCGTCATAAACAGCGGGTCGCTGCGGAGAAAGAGTGCAATAAGCTTGCTTCGCCTAGGCTAAGCATCCCGCCCGCTACGCGACTTCGTTACCCGCCTTTCTGCAGCTGCTCGCGGCAATATTTTACGTTATGTGTCAGCGTGCCATTGTTGGGGAAACGCTCCAGCGCCTTCTCATAGATGCCGATGGCGCCTTTCCAGTCCTTGCGATCCATAAACGTCTTTGACCACTGATTCCAGGTCGCTATAGCGTTGTTCTCGAGATGGCGGTCCTTCGGATACAGCTTCAAACCCCGATCGTAGATGTCGACGGCGCCCTGCCAGTCGCCCTTCTGGCGCAGTGATACCGACCACTTGTCGAAGACCAGCGCCGCCACCTCGGCGGCGGTCTTCGGGTCGGGCAACAGCCCGGCGTGCGCATTGAGCGCGGCCAACGCAGGTTCGTACTGACCCTGCCGCACGAGATCCTGTACCGTCCGCGACACATGCCCGCGCGCTACATCGGTGATTCCCTTCACGCCGGCGAACCGCAGGGTCTGCCGCAGCAGAATCTGTTTCGCGGCCTCGGGACCCAGCGCAGCAGACTCCTTCAACCATTCTTGCAGAATGTAGCGGACGTTGTTCTCCGCCCGACTCTTGTCGGCGAGCGCGGGAAGCGCCTTGTCGTACACGTCGAGCGCTTGCTCCCATTTTTTCTCCTTCGAGAGGCCCAGCGCCCAGCGGTCGTAGACAGTGGCCTTCGCCTCGGCTGCAAGTTTCGGGTCTGCGGCGAGGCTGGCGATGCGGGTGGCGGCGGCCAACGCCTGATCATGCCGGCCCTCGTCCGAGAGCTTTTGCACGGCGCGCTGCAGGTGTCCGACTCCAACCCGCTTCACTTCGTCAAGCTGAGAGAACCGCGCCAGAAGCCCAGGGATAAGCTTTTCAGCGGCTTCGGCCCCCTCCTTGGCAGCCTTGTCGCGAAGCAGCTCCTGCACGACGTAGGCCACGTTCTTGCGCAAGGCTTTGTCCTGTGGCTGCTCGGCCATGCGCCCGGCGAGTAGATCGAGCGCGCCGCCGAAATTGCCGCGCCGCATTTCGCTCTGGGCCCAGCGACCATGAACGTTGGCAGCCCAGGCGACGATCTCCGCGCGCGCAGACGGATCCAGATCGCGTGCGAGCGCGGGCTCGACAACCGCCAACGCCTTCGCCCAGTTCCCGGCCTTGATGTGCTCTTCGCCGTCGCGCAGGAACACCCAGGATTGCATGCGCGCAAAGCCGCCGCCTGGAACAGCCTTTTCGGCGCGACGCAGGACGGTGAGGGCGTCGTCGGCCTTGCCCTCCTTGGCCAGCATTTCGGCCCATTGCGACCACACTGTCTTGTGG
>JBAPMW010000173.1:0-1874 GCA_049278815.1 Hyphomicrobiaceae bacterium | reverse complement strand
CCCGCAGGGTCTGAGCCCTACGACCCCCTACGACCGGCCGGCGGCTACGCCCCGCCCTCCTCCTCGCCAGTGTCGAGCGGCAGCTCGTCGGGCAGGAGCGCGGCGGAGTCGGTGGGCTCGGGCACTGTAAAGTCGGGCGGCAGGTTGCTCTGCAACAGGCCGGAGCCCCTGAGCTCGGCGAGGCCCGGCAGGTCCTTGATGGACTCCAGCCCGAAGTGCACCAGGAACTCCTCGGTGGTGCCGTAGGTGACGGGCCGGCCCGGCGCGCGGCGGCGACCGCGCGGGCGCACCCAGCCGACCTCCATCAGCACGTCGAGCGTGCCCGCCGACACCGACACGCCGCGGATCTCCTCGATCTCCGCGCGCGTCACCGGCTGGTGGTAGGCGACGATGGCGAGCGTCTCCAGCGCCGCCTTGGAGAGGCGGCGCTGCTCCTCGGCGTGACGCTCCAGCAGGTAGGCCAGGTCCTCGGCGGTGCGGAACATCCACTTGTCCGCCACCTTGACGAGATTGACGCCGCGGCTGGCGTAGAAGCCCTTGAGCTCGTCCAGCAGCGCGCCCACGTCGTCGCTCGAGCGCAGGTGCTGCGACAGGAAGCTCTCGGCCATCGGCTCGGAGGCCGCGAACAGGAGCGCCTCAAGAATCCGCAGCTGCTGGCGCCGGTCGGCCGACGGCAGCTGGGCGACGTTGGGCGGCAGGCCGCGCCAGCCCTCGTGCGCCAGCACCTCGCTCGGGTCCACCGGGCGCTCCCGCAGGGCCCCAGGCGGGCTTTCGGGCGCGGTCTCGTGCGGGGCGACCTCGCACACATCCTCACCCCCATGGTCCTGCTGGACCGCGGTCAGCTTGGGCGGGATCATGCCTTTCCCCTTGCTCTTCTGCTTGTTTTTTCTCGGCAGCGCTTCAGCTCCGATACTCAGACCCACGCCACTCCGCTCAACCAGGGGAACACAACCTCACATCGCGCTCACAGGCGCTGCCACTCCGCTCCGGCCTCGCGCCTGCGCAGATAGATGGGGGCGAACGGCCCGGTCTGCGAGAGCTCGATCAGCCCCTCGCGCGCCATCTCCAGCGTGGCCCCGAACGAGCTTGCCCGCGCCGTGCGGGCGATATCGGGCACGGCGCCGTACTGCTTCAGGAACGTCTCCAGGTGCACCCACTCGTCCGCCCCCTCGCCGAGCATCGCCTCCAGCCGGGTGCGCGCCTCCTTGATCGACCACACGGTGCGCCGCGGCACCACGTGCACGCGCTTGACGGTGCGCTTGCGCTGGTCGGCATAGGCCTTGAGGAGATCGAAGATCATGGCTGTGTACTTGCGTACACGGATGGTGCGCACGCCCTCCGGGCTGCCGCGCGGATACACGTCGCGGCCGAGCCGGTGGCGCGTCATCAGCTGGCCGGCGGCGGTGCGCATCGCATCGAGCCGCATCAGCCGGAACGCCAGCCGCGCCGCCAGCGCCTCCCCGGTCGCCTGGTCCTCCTCCTTGCCGGGCTCCTTCGGCAGCAGCAGCTTGGACTTGAGAAACGCGAGCCACGCGGCCATCACCAGATAGTCGGCGGCCAGCTCAAGCCTGAGCTTCAGGGCCCGCTCCACGAAGGCGAGATACTGCTCGACCAGAGACAGCACCGAGACCTTGGCCAGATCCACCTTCTGGGTGCGCGCCATCAACAGCAGAAGGTCGAGAGGCCCCTCGAAGCCCTCCAGGCTCACAATCAGCGCCTCGTCCCCGTTGGGGATGTCGGCGGGATCGTCCCAGCCCTCGATGGCCGGCTCGCCAGCTGGATCGGCAATCGGATCGGCAGTCACCATCGTCCTTCAGCCCGCTGACACGGCGTGGATAACCTGTGCAAGCCCCGGACACTACACCGATTCAGGC
>JBAPMW010000172.1:0-7654 GCA_049278815.1 Hyphomicrobiaceae bacterium | reverse complement strand
CAGGCCGGGACTTTCCAGGTCGTAGACCGGCTGCAGGAACGGCTGGGCGATCAGGGCAACGGCCGCGCGAAACTGCGGCGCCAGCAGCCGTTCTGACGCGGCGCGCATCTCGCCGACGACGGCGGGGGCGACCAGCGGCGGTGGGATGGAGACCTCGTGCGTGCGGCCGCCCGCGTCGGTCAGCAGCTGCGGCAGCTCGGTGGCCTCGTCGGCGGGGCGGTACCACACGACGTTCCAGCTGCGGTGCCCCGGCCGCAGGTCGTTGCCAGGCCCCGCTACGGGATAGCCCAGGAACTGCTCGCCAGGCGGCAGGCAGAAGCTGAACTGGGCGAACAGCTCCCCGGTCAGCGCCGGCACCGCGGTGCGCTCGTCGAGCATGCCGCGCCAGGCCACGTAGCCGGCGTAGAGGGGCCGTGCTTGCGGAAGATACTGGCTGCGCACCGCCGAGCGCAGGCCGTCGGCGCCCACGAGAAGGTCGCCGGCAACCGTCGTACCGTCGGAAAAGTGGGCCGTTACCCCATCGCCCTCCTGCACAACGCGCACAAGATCTTTTCCCAGGCGACAGGCCCCGCCACCCACGGCGTCCTCCAGGCCACCGCCGAGCAGCTCGAACAGCCGGTTCCAGGACGTGGAGACCTGGGGACGCCGCCGGCGTGCGACCACGGCACCGGCCGCATCCAGCACCACCCGCTCCGCCACGGCGAGGCCGAAGTCCCGCCCGGTGTCGAGGCCCAGCGCCGCCAGGGCGGCGAGCAGCTCAGGGTGCGTCATGATGCCGGCGCCGCGGCCCGTCAGCGGCACCGGCGAGCGCTCATAGAGGGCCACATCCCACCCGCGCCGCCGCAGAGAGAGGGCGGCGAGGAGCCCCGCCATGGAGCCGCCGACGATCATGGCACGGCCCGGCGTCATGGTCTGCGGACCTGCTTGCAGGCGCTCCCGTCTTCGTCCATGTGTTAGCCTTGTCCTGCAAGAGCCCGCATCCACCGACGCGATGCGGGATAGCCAAGCCGGCGGTGTTGCTGCACAATGCCGCTGCCAACGAGCATACTAAGCGCGCCGCAGAAGCCGCAACAGACAGGGGAGGGGCACTGGTGCTCGCCGCAGTACTCGACAAGGGTGTGCCTGGCCGCACGCCAAGCCAAGCGAGGCCCGCTCGCCCATGAGCATGGTGAGCATGGACCTTCTGCTCAACGCCATCGTTGCGGGCGTTCTGCTCGGCGGCTTCTACGCGGCGGTGACGGTCGGCATCTCGATCTCGTTCGGCATGCTCGACGTGGTCAACATCGCGCACCCGGCCTTCATCATCGTCGGCTCCTACATCGCCTACATCGTCAACAGCACGTTCGGCCTCGATCCGATCCTCACGGCCATCCTGGTGCTGCCGGCGTTCTACCTGCTCGGCCAGGCGGTCTATCAGGTGTTCTACCTGTCGTTCGAGAAGCGCGGCGAGGAGGCGCTGCGCGGGCTCGCCTTCTTCTTCGGCCTCCTGTTCATCACCGAGGTGGTGTTGATCCTCGTGTTCGGCGTGGACTACCGCTACGTGCAAGCCGGCTACATCGGCCCCACTTGGCGCATCGGCTTCGTCGATTTCCCCCTGCGCATGCTGGTCCCGTGCGTCGTCTCGCTGCTGCTCGTCGTCGGCCTGCAGCTCTACCTGTCACGCACCTTCGTCGGCCGCGCCATCATGGCCGTGGCCCAGGACCAGCAGGCGCTGCGGCTGCTGTCGGTGGACCCGATCCGCATCAAGCGCATCGCCTTCGGCATCTCCATCGCCACCGCCGCGCTCGCCGGCGCCTTCCTCATCATCATCCAGCCGGTGGAGCCGTCGGTAGGGCGCGAGTATATCGGACGCGTGTTCGCCATCTGCGTGCTGGGCGGCATGGGGAGCCTGCCGGGGACGGTGATCGCCGCCATCCTGCTTGGCATCATCGAGAGCTTCACGGCCACGTTCTATGGGCCGTCCTGGGCACCCGCCGTCGCCTTCGGCTTCCTGCTGATCACGCTGGCGGTCCGGCCTGCCGGCCTGCTGGGGCGTTAGCCGATGCGCTCTCTCGTCTTCCTATTCGTCGCCCTGATCGTGGCCGCCGCCGTGTTCGGCCTGGCGCTCTATGCCCGCAACGACTACTACCTGTTCGCCGGCTACGTGGTGCTCCAGTACGTGGTGCTGGCCACGGCCTGGAACATCCTCGGCGGCTACTGCGGCTACGTGAACTTCGGCTCGGCGGCGTTCTTCGCCGTCGGCGCCTACACCACGGTGGCGCTGCACAAGC
This sequence comes from Hyphomicrobiaceae bacterium, assembly GCA_049278815.1. Classification (GTDB taxonomy): domain Bacteria; phylum Pseudomonadota; class Alphaproteobacteria; order Rhizobiales; family Hyphomicrobiaceae; genus AWTP1-13. The sequence continues at coordinate 5,384 of JBAPMW010000172.1, read as the reverse complement.
TCGGCGCCGATCCTGAGCGTTACCTCCGCTACCTCTCGGACGTAACCTCGGATGTGGAGAGCTCGTGGCTGTCGCGGGGTGGCGCTTGGCTTCTCGGGGAGATCGTTACCCTCCTGCAGCCGTTGCTGCCGTTCTGGCTCCCCACGCTGATCGTGCTCGGCGGCGTCGTGTCGGGGCTGGTGGGCTTCGGCATGGGCTACCTGACGCTGCGGCTGCGCGGGGTGTTCTTCGCCATCGCCACGCTGGCCATGGCCGTGGTGCTGCAGACCTTCGTCATCAACTGGGACTACGTGGGCGGCTCGCGCGGCGCCTACGTCTTGAGGCCCGATTCGATCGATCTGGGACCCGTGACACTCACCTATATCCAGTATCTGTTCCTGCTGATGCTCCTTCTGGCGGTCCTGGCCCTGTGGATCGCCCGCACCATCGAGCGCTCGCGCATGGGGCTCGGCTTCGCCACCATCCGCGACGATGAGGCCGCCGCCGAGGCCTCGGGCGTGCCCACCCTGCGCCTCAAGCTCGCCGCCACGGCGCTGTCGGGCGCGCTGATGGGCATGGCCGGGGCGCCGCTGCCCTACTACATCGGCTTCGTGGAGCCGGCCGCCTCCTTCGGCCTGCCCTACGCGGTCAACTCCATCGCCATGCCCATGATCGGCGGCACCACCAACTGGGCCGGTCCTCTGGTCGGCGCCATATTGCTCGGGACGCTGCAGCAGATCGCAACGGTCACGATCTCCTCGGTGGTGAACCTCCTGCTCGTTGGCGTGTTGTTGGTCGCGTTTGTGATCGCAGCGCCGGTCGGCATCGTCGGCCTGATGCAGGAGCTCCTACGCACCGCTGCGCCCACACGGCTGAATTTTCGGTCGATCGCGATCATTGTCATCGCGAGCTACTGCTTCCTCGTCGGCATCGTGGCGATCATCTTCAATCTGCCGTCCCTCCAAACGGCCAATGCCACCGTGGCGTTCTTGGGCGCATGCGGCATCCTCGTCGGCACGCTCTATCTCACCGCCTCCTACGGCTTGCTGAAACTGCGGGGCTGGGCCCGTCCGGTCGCGGCCCTTGCCTTTGTGTCCTCGATCGCATTCGGCGCGGCGCATATCTGGCTCGACCCTGCGGCGCGCAGCTTGGGCATCCACACGGTCATGATCGCTATTGCCCTTCTCGCGCTCTGGTATCTCCAGCACCACGACGTGAGGGTCCTGTATAAGCGCCTGGCTGGCAGCAAGCTGGTGGCGACATGAGCGCTCCGTTACTCCAGGTCAGGGGCCTGTCGAAGCGCTTCGGCGGCTTCGTTGCCCTCGACGGCATCGACCTCGATGTGGCCCCGGGCGAGCGCCTCGGCCTCATCGGCCCCAACGGCTCGGGCAAGAGCACCCTTGTCAACTGCATCTGCGGCAGCTTGCAGAACGAGACCGGCACCGTGACCTTCGAGGGCCGCGCCCTCAACCGCGCGCCGGCGCACAAGCGCACGCACCTGGGCCTCGCCCGCAGCTTCCAGCTGCCGCGGCCGTTCAGGAGCATGTCGGTGGCCGACAACGTCCGCGTGCCGCTGCTCTACACCGTGCGGCGCCGCACGGGGCTCATACATGCCGCCAGGGATCTCGACCGCCGCTGCCTGGAGCTGCTCTCCCTGGTGGGCGTGGAGCACCTGGCCGAGCGCTACCCGCGCGACCTCACCCAGGTCGAGATGCGCAAGCTGGAGCTGGCCCGCGCCGTGGCCTCCGAGCCCAAGCTGCTGATCGCCGACGAGGCCATGGCGGGGCTCTCCCATTCCGAGGTGGAGGACATCGTGCGGCTGCTCCTGCGCCTCAACAAGGAGCAGGGCATCACCGTGATCCTGATCGAGCACATCATGCGCGCAGTGATGGCCTTCTCGGAGCGCATCGCCGTGCTCGTCTCGGGCCGCAAGATCGCCGACGGCAAGCCCGACGACGTGGTCAACAACCCCGAGGTCGTGAGCGCCTACCTTGGCCAGTAGCATCAGCATCGAGGGCCTGCATGCCGGCTACGGCGCCGTGCGCGTGATCGAGGACGTGTCGATCAGCGTGGGATCGGCGGAGACCGTGGTGCTGCTCGGCACCAACGGCAACGGCAAGAGCACCCTCATGAAGTGCGTCTTGGGGCTCGTGCGGCCGAGTGCCGGGAGCATCGTCGCCGACATCGACGGCAAGCGCCACGACCTGACCAGGCTCACCACCGAGGAGATCGTGGACCTCGGCATCGCCCTGGTGCCCGAGGGCCGGCGCCTGTTCCCCAAGCTGACCGTGGAGGAGAACCTGCTGCTCGGCGCCTACCGCCGCTCCGCGCGCCAGCAGATGGATCGCAACCTCGACACCTGCTTCACCACCTTCCCGCGCCTCGCCGAGCGGCGCAGCCAGTTCGCCGGCAGCCTCTCGGGCGGCGAGCAGCAGATGCTGGCGCTGGGTCGCGCGCTGATGCTGGCGCCCAAGATCCTGCTGGTGGACGAGCCGTCCGTAGGGCTGGCGCCGCTGCTGGTCGCCCGCACCATCGACGCCATCAAAGAGCTGAAGGAGAAGTACCAGCTCACCGTGCTGATGGCGGAGCAGAACTTCACCCAGGCGGTGCGCATCGCCGACCGCGGCTACGTCATCGTCCACGGCAAGATCGCCGTCGAGGGCCGCTCGGCGGATGAGCTCAACAACAACGACCTGATCAAGAAGTTCTATCTGGGGCTTTGAGGGGGACTCCCTCTCCCCGCAAGCGGGGAGAGGGGATCTGCGACTACTTCGCCTTCTCGTAGGGATAGATCACGGTCCCCGACGCGTACTCGGGCGGCGATACCACCACCTGCGTGTCGATGCCCTTGAACTGGTCAACGTCGTTGCCCTTGATGTTGCGGAACTGAACCTGAAGGACGCGCGATTTCGCCCACTCGCCGCCCTTGCCGAACTTCACGTCACCCAGCACCGTCTTGAAGGTGTTGGCGCGAACGTAGTCGGCGAGCTTCTGGTTATCCAGGGTCTTGGTGGCTTTCACGGCTTGCTCCACCACCTGCATTTGCGCGTAGGCCTGAGGTGCCATGTAGTAGCCCAGGGGATCGACGCCTTCGGCCGCGGCCCTCTCCTGGTACTTCTTCATGAGGTCGGCCACGCCGGGAAAGTTCATTTTCGGCACAGGCAACCAGAAGTCGTATGTGGTGAAGCCGTTCAGCAGCGGTCCCAGCGACGCCTTCATGGACGTGTTCTGCGGCCCGACCATGCCGCCGCCGATCATCTTGGGCTTGAAGCCGATCTCGTTGACAGCGCGCACGATACCCACCGAGTCGGGCGGATACGAGCACACCACCACGATGTCAGGGTTGGTTGCCTGGATCGCACGTACGATCGGGGCATAGTCGGTCGTCGACGGCGGGTAGCGCTTGTCATAGACGACCGTGAGCCCAAACCTCTTGGCATTCTGGCGCGCGCCGTCGGAGGCATTGCGCGAGAATTCCTGATCGGCCGCCACGATGGCCACGGTCGTCGGCTTGGGGTTCTGCGCCATCGCCACCTGGAAGAAGCCTTCGGTGAACGCGGGCTTTGGATCCGGCCCCGACGGAATCATCACGAAGTAGTTGGGGTAGTGGAACTCGCTATTGACCGCCAGGCCCAAGAGCCCGATGAAGAGCTTCTTCCTCTGAATCATGATCGGCATGGCCGGTGCGAGCATGGCCGTGGCGTAGCCGCCCACGACGAGGTCCACCTTGTCCACGTCGAGCAGCTTGGTGTAGATGCCGGGCACCGTCGACGGATTGCTCTGATCATCGTAATAGATGAGCTTCACCGGGCGGCCGAGCAGCCCGCCCTTGGCGTTGACGTCCTCCGCCCAGATCTTGTGGGCCAGCAGCGCCGACTTGCCGTTGGGACCGAGCCCGCCGGTCATCGCCATGCTGTAGCCGATCTTGATGTCCTGTGCGGCGGCCGGCTGTGGCGTCAGCCACAGCGCGGCGGCGACGGCCACCGCACCAGCAAGCGTGCGTACTGCGGATCGATAGCGCATTGAGGCGTTCTCCCTTCTGGTTTGAGGCTTTTGCCGCAGTCTAGGCGGCGGGGAGCACCATGCCAAGGAATCGTTACCTGGAACCGTTAGCTTACCGGCGGGACCGCCATCCTTATCACCGTACGTCCACCAGCCCGACACTGTGGAGCTTCGTGGATGGCGAAGTGGCCGGCTTCCCACAGAGCCGCTAACAATCGTCGAGGCCGTGTAACGGGCGATATTCACCCGCGTTGACGTTAGTGGGTCACGGCACCTATCGTCGGCTGGCGGAAAATAGCCCGGCATGGAGTTGGCGCGGTGCGTTCCTGGTCGCTTCTCGTCGCGGGCGCTGCGATCTCGATCGGCGTTGCGGCCAATGCCGAGGCGCCTCCGACGTTCAGATCCGCGCAAATCCCAGACGTCTTGCTGCGCAAGGGCACTGTCTCAAAGGAGGCCGAGCGCATAGTCCCCGCAGCGCTGAAAAAGCAGCTGGATACGGTCCTGGCCACGAAAGACTACGTCGCTCTCACCAAGGCTCTCGTTCAATCGCCGCCTATCGAGCGCTTTGGGTGGCTTATGTCGAGCCTGTACGCCGGCAAGACGGCTTTTCTCGGCTATCCACTGTTGCGGGAGCTGTCGGAGCTGGCGAAGTTGAAGACGCCACTCGGCGAGACTGCGAGCACCGCCGTTGGCGTCATCGCTCTTTATGTCTATCAGCTTCATATCATCGACGGCGTGATGTGCGAGGACGTGAGCGCGCCAGGCCATCAGCTGTCGCGCTACTTGTTGGCCTTCCGACCGATATTTCTGAGCCTCAAGGCCAAGCCGGTCGAGGAGAAGGTGAACCTCATCAAGATGGCCCTTCAGACCGAGGCGCAGACGCGTCCCCTGCGCAGAGGTGACGATTTCCTGTGCCGCGGCGGGATCGGCGAGTTTCAAGCCTCTGTCGAGCAGCTCGGTCCAAATGTGACCGTCGGGGAACTGGCGGCCAAATACGGGGAAAAAAGCAAATCCGGGATCGGAACGGATGTAAGGCTGCCACCGCCAGCGAAGAGGTACGAGCCGAAGTTCCTGCCTCCCCAGGAGTATTGGCCCAAGCAGCACAAGCTGCGCATGAACATGGTCGGCACCTTGGTGAAGCTGCTTGAGTAGGACGTAGGGTGCGATGCGGCGGAGCGGCATCGGGGTGCCGCGGTGCAATCGCGCTATGCACGATTGCACCCTACGGCTTGCGTCACGACTTCGGCAGCACCGCGGAGCCGATATAGACGGAGAAGGACTCGCACCAGATCGTCACGGTGTGGAACCGTCCCAGCTCGGTGACGGGCGGAAGGACGTAGTTCTGGCCGCCCGTGAATGACTTGAGCTGGGCTATGCGCACCCGACCCTTGTCCGCCTTGAAG
>JBAPMW010000171.1:0-3341 GCA_049278815.1 Hyphomicrobiaceae bacterium | reverse complement strand
TTGCGCGCCTCGGCAACCGCAGCGCCGCCCGGCAGCCGCCCGGCCACCGCCTCGAACAGCTCGGCGAAGGCCTGCTCCGCCTTCGTCCTCGTCAACGCCACTGTCATCTTGTGTCGTCTTTTTCTGTGTAGGTTGGGTTAGCGCGAAGCGCGTAACCCAACGTTGGCAATCCCAAGCATTGTTGGGTTACGGCCCTTCGGGCCTGACCCAACCTACGCCCACGCCGCTACGCCGCCTTGAACTCCGCGTAGCCACTCTCCTCCAGCTCCAGCGCCAGTGCCGGGCCGCCGCTCTTGCGGATGGCGCCGTCGGCGATCACGTGCACCTTGTCGGGCACGATGTAGTTGAGGAGCCGCTGGTAGTGGGTGATGACCAGCATGGCCCGGTCCGGCGAGCGCAGCTTGTTGACACCCTCCGCGACAACGCGCACGGCGTCGATATCGAGGCCTGAGTCGGTCTCGTCCAGCACGCACAGGGTCGGCTGGAGCATGGCCATCTGCAGGATCTCCATGCGCTTCTTCTCGCCACCGGAGAAGCCGACGTTGAGCGGGCGTTTCAGAATCTCGTCCGAGACGCCGAGCTTGCCCGCCTGCTCGCGCACCAGCCGCAGGAACTCCGGGGTGGTGAGCTCGCGCTCGCCGCGGGCCTTGCGCAAGGCGTTGGCGGCCGTGCGCAGGAAGGTCATGGTGGCGACGCCGGGAATCTCCAGGGGGTACTGGAAGGCAAGGAAGACGCCCTTGGCGGCCCGCTCGTCGGGCTCCATCTCCAGCACGCTCTCGCCGTTCCATAGGATGTGACCCGCGGTCACCGTGTAGTCGGCGCGGCCGGCCAGCACATAGGCCAGCGTGGACTTGCCCGAGCCGTTGGGGCCCATGATCGCGTGCACGTGACCCTTGGGCACGGTGAGGCTCAGACCCTTGAGGATGGGCGTACCCTCCTCGGCCAGGCTCACGTGCAGGTTCTTGATCTCCAACATCGCTCACTCAACTCTCACGCTCTCGGCGATCACCCTAGGGGCGATCCACCACCTCGATCTCGGCCGGATAGAGCACACCGAGCCAGTCGCATTGGCCGTTCGCAGCCTTGCCGTTCTGGTTGAACTCGACCAGGAACGCCTCGTTGTTGCCGAGGGTCTCCAGCACGGTGCCGACATCGCCTGAGCGCAGCGTAAAACCCGGAAGGGTCCGTGACAGCGCGTTGCGCTGACGGCATTCACGTTCATCCAACTCCCGCATCAGCCGCGCCGTCGACACCATTGCCGAAACCGCTACGTCACGCATGTCCGTCTCCTGCGTATGGCCCCTTAACTGAACCTTGGGGCGTTCCTCGAACGCTCCCCCCGATCCCCCTTCTCGTGCCGATAAAGCGCATCGCCGGCTGACGCCGGTCGAATCGCCCTTGGGCTTCTCAGCGCTGCTTCCCCCAGCGCCAAGCCCATTGTCCATCCGTCTTCTGGCGGCAGAGCCAGATGAACCCCACCGTCAGGCCCGCCGCCATGACGGCCAGCGTCACGATCTGCCAAGCCCAGGGTTCCTCGGGCAGGTCGGCCGGCACAGCCAGCACCGACAACACCAGGGCGAGGACCACGGCAGCATAGCCAGCAACCGCGGCCCAGCCCTTCCAGTTGGCGGGCGTGGCGCCATAGCCGTAGGCGTGCGGATTGAACCAATAGTCCGACATCTACATCTACCCTACCGAGCCTTCCAGGCTGATGCCAATCAGCTTCTGCGTCTCGGCCATGAACTCCATCGGGAGCTGCTGGAGGACGTCGCGCACGAAGCCATTGACGATGAGGGCCACCGCCTCCTCCTCGCTCAGGCCGCGCTGCCGGCAATAGAACAGGGTGTCCTCGGAGATCTTCGACGTGGTCGCCTCGTGCTCGAAGTGGGCCGATGCGTTCTTGGCCTCGATATAGGGCACCGTGTGGGCGCCGCACCTGTCGCCGACCAACAGGCTGTCGCAGTTGGTGTAGTTGCGGGCGTTCCGGGCCTTGCGGTGGGCCGAGACCAGGCCGCGGTAGGTGTTCTGAGAGCGGCCCGCGGCGATCCCCTTGGAGATGATGCGGCTCGACGAGTTGGCGCCCAGGTGGATCATCTTGGTACCGCTGTCAACCTGCTGGTGGCCGTTCGACACCGCGATCGAATAGAACTCTCCACGCGAGCCGTCACCACGCAGGATGCAGCTTGGATACTTCCAGGTAATCGCCGAGCCGGTTTCCACTTGCGTCCAGCTGATCTTGGAGCTCCGGCCGCGGCAATCGCCACGCTTGGTCACGAAATTGTAAACTCCGCCTTTGCCGTTTTTGTCGCCCGGATACCAGTTTTGCACAGTTGAATATTTGATCTCGGCATCGTCGAGGGCGATCAGCTCCACCACCGCGGCGTGCAGCTGGTTCTCCTCGCGGGTAGGCGCCGTGCAGCCTTCGAGGTAGCTGACGTAGGCGCCCTTGTCGGCGATGATGAGGGTGCGCTCGAACTGGCCGGTCTGCTTCTCGTTGATGCGGAAATAGGTGGAAAGCTCCATCGGACAGCGGACTCCCGGCGGCACATAGACGAACGAGCCGTCGGAGAACACCGCCGAGTTGAGGGCGGCGTAGAAATTGTCGCCCTGGGGCACGACCGAGCCCAGGTATTTGCGCACCAGCTCGGGATGCTCGCGCAGGGCCTCGGAGATGGAGCAGAAGATGACGCCGGCCTTGGCCAGCTCGTCCTTGTAGGTGGTGACCACGGAGACGCTGTCGAACACGGCGTCAACGGCCACGCGCGCGCCCTGCACGCCGGCCAGGAGGGCCTGCTCCTTCAGCGGGATGCCGAGCCTCTCGTAGGTGCGGAGCAGCTCCGGGTCCACCTCGCTCAGGTCGCGGGGGCCGTCCATGGACTTGGGTGCAGCGTAGTAATAGAGATCCTGGAAGTCGATCTCGGGGTAGCTGACGCGCGCCCAGGTGGGCTTGGTCATTGTCACCCAGCGGCGGTACGCCTCCAGGCGCCACTGCAGCATCCACGCCGGCTCGCCCTTCTTCTCAGAGATGAAGCGGACGATATCCTCGTTCAGGCCCTTGGGTGCCTTCACCACCTCGATGGCAGTCTCGAAGCCGTACTTGTACTGGTCGACGTCGATACGCCGAACCTGATCGATGGTGTCTTGAACAGCGGCCATAGGATCCTGTCTCTCTCGAACTCTAGCTCTCTCAGGCCACCGCGCACCGCCGTGCCGCCACATGCGCCCAGGCGGCGGTGAACGCCGCCACGTCGGCCTCCGTCGAGCCCCATCCGAGGCTCACGCGGATAGCCGCGCGCGCCAGAGCAGGCGCCAGGCCCATCGCCTCCAGCACGTGGCTCGCC
>JBAPMW010000170.1:0-2205 GCA_049278815.1 Hyphomicrobiaceae bacterium | reverse complement strand
GGCGGGAGATGCCGGCTCGCCTCGGAGATGATCTCGATCCCCCTCTCGACCAGCCACCGTTTGCGCTTGTCGGCCTCGAAGGCAGGCAATGCGACGCCGTTCATCTCTGCGACCAGCAACTCGATCGCTTCGATGATGTCGGTAAGGCGCGCGAGGGGTGTGCGCTGCGGCATCAGAAGACCTGAAGCGCCGAGGCTTCGATGCGCGCCTTCAAGACGGGGTGGAGGCTCCGGCGTGTAATAACGTCGGCCTTGTGGCCCAGGATGTCGGCGGTCGCATCCTTGATCTTGAGGAGCTGAAGCAATCCGAGCGAGCCTTCGGGGTGGTCGAAGAAGAGATCGACATCGGACTCCGGCTTGGCCTCGTCGCGCGCGGTGGAGCCGAACAGGTACAGATGCTGCACGCCAAGCCGCTCAAGATCGGCTTGACGCGTCCTCAAGCGCCGGATGGCCTCGTCGCGTCGCATGAGGCGAGCATACCACAAGACGAGCGCGGCGGGCTCCCACTTTCCGCCCGCCCCTGAGGACCCATCGGCGGCTTGGCGTTTCTCTCGATGACGCCTGGCACGTGCACGAGGCTGGAGCATCCGGCCGATCCGCTATACCTTCCCCGCCGGGTGGCCCCAATGGTCGCCCGCAAGACAAACGACTCACGGGAGGAAGCTCATGCTGCGCTTGTGGCGGTTTGGATCGGCGATGGCGCTGGCTGGCGCGCTCATGGGGCCGGCCGGCGCCCAGGACTACCCGACGCGCTCCGTCAGGATCGTGGTGCCGTTCGGCGCCGGAGGACCGGCCGACATCTACGCCCGGTACGTGGGTGACCAGCTGCAGAAGGCGCTGGGGCAGCCGTTCGTGGTGGAGGCGCGGCCGGGGGCCGGCTCCTTCATCGGCACCAGCGAGGTCGCGAAGGCCGCGCCCGACGGCTACACGCTGCTGATGATGTCCAACACCCACACCGTCAATGAGACGCTGCGGCCGAAGCGGCCGTTCAACCTGATGCGCGACTTCGTGCCGGTGGCGCCGGTCAACTACTCCGACCTGATCATGGTGATCCACCCGTCCGTGCCGGCGAAGAACCTCAAGGAGTTCGTGGCGCTCGCGAAATCCAAGCCCGGCGCGCTCAACTACGCCTCGTCGGGGTTCGGCACGCCCTATCACATGGCCGGCGAGCTGTTCAAGGCGCTCAGCGGCACCGACATCGTGCACGTGCCGCACAAGGCCAGCGGCGACGCCCGCCCCGCGGTAATCGGCGGCCACGTGCAGATGATGTTCGATGCCGTCACCACCATGTCGCAGAATGCACGGGCAGGCACGGTGCGGGCGATGGGCACCTCGGGCAAGACGCGGTCGGGCGTGACGCCGGACATTCCCACCGTCGCCGAGGCCGGGGTGCCGGGATACGAATCGACCATCTGGCTCGGGCTGATGGCGCCCACCGGCACTCCCAAGGCGATCGTCGACAAGCTCAATGCCGGGGTCAACAAGGTGCTGAGCCAGCCCGAGACCAAGGCGGCCTGGGCGAAGCAGGGAGCGACCCCGCTGAGCATGTCGCCGGCCGAGTTCGACAAGTATCTGCGCGGCGACATCGAAAAGTGGGCGAACGTGATCAAGAAGGCCGGCATCAAGGTGCAGTAAGGCGGGGGCGGCGATGGCGGATGCGGTCAGGCTGCGGGTGAACGGGGCCGAGCGCTCGGTCGATGCCGAGCCCGCCACGCCGCTCTTGAGCGTGCTGCGGGGGCAGCTGGGGCTGACGGCCACCCACTTCGGTTGCGGCGTCAATCAATGCGGCGCGTGCTTCGTGCTGATCGACGGGCACGCGGTGGCCGCCTGCGATACGCCGCTGTGGGCGGCGGCGGGCAAGGACATCGTCACGGTGGAGGGGCTCGGCACGCCGGAGCGCCCCCACCCCTTGCAGCGCGCCTTCATCGCCGAGCAGGCCATGCAGTGCGGCTACTGCATCTCCGGCATCCTGATCGCGGCCGCTGCCCTCCTCGAGCGCAATCCCGACCCGACGGAGGCGCAGGTGCGAGACGCGCTCGACCGCAATCTCTGCCGCTGCGGCGCCCACAACCGCATCGTGCGCGCCGTGCTGCGGGCGGCCAAGGAGGGGGGCAGGACATGACCGGCATCGACTATCACATCGTCAACAAGCCCGGCGACGCCTTGCCGGCCAGCCTGCAGACGAACCCGCGGCTGTCGCGGTGGC
>JBAPMW010000169.1:0-1991 GCA_049278815.1 Hyphomicrobiaceae bacterium | reverse complement strand
AGATAGTGGTGGATGCTGGGCACCGAGAAATACTCCACCAGCTTCTCGCCGGTATCGTCCCGCTCCGACGACGGAGAGGTCACCTCGACCACAATGACGGGCGCGTCCAGGACGGTCGAATCAGGGTTGCCCGCCGCATCACTTTGCACGGCGGCGTCGGGCTCGCGCGAGTGCTCATTGTCGATCACCACCGTCGCACCGTCGGGAAACACAGTGTAAGCTAGCCTCGCGCGGATAACGGCATCGCCCAGCGCCCGAAAGACCGCTCCCTTAACACGAAGGTGGCGTTGCCGCTCCGGCGCCATGGCGACGACCTCCCCCCGTACCAGCTCGTAGCGGCCGCGCGGCTGGGCAGTCGCCCAGGCCAGGAACTCCGGGACGGTCATGCGACGAGGCTTCGACTGCGTGGTCATTTACGCAGCGTACCACAGTTTGTGGCATTGAAAAGCCGGTGGGCCTTCGCTGGGCACGGTTAATAGCGCAACGCGAACAGCCAAAGCTCTACCGGTCGATCTCGCCGAACACGATGTCGATCGAGCCGAGGATGGCGGAGACGTCGGCCAGCATGTGGCCGCGGTTCAGGAAATCCATGGCTTGCAGGTGCGGGAAGCCGGGGGCGCGGATCTTGCAGCGGTAGGGCCTGTTGCTGCCGTCGGCCACCAGGTAGACGCCGAACTCGCCCTTGGGCGCCTCCACTGCGGCGTACACCTCGCCCTGGGGCACGTGGAAGCCCTCGGTGTAGAGCTTGAAGTGGTGGATCAACGCCTCCATGGAGCGCTTCATCTCGGCGCGCTTGGGCGGCACCACCTTCTTGTCGTCGGTCACGTGCGGCCCCTGGCCCGCGGCCGACATGAGCTTGGCGCAGCACTGCTGCATGATGCGCACCGACTGGCGCATCTCCTCCACGCGGATGCAGTAGCGGTCGTAACAGTCGCCGTTTTTGCCGATGGGGATGTCGAAATCGAGCTCGGAGTAGCACTCGTAGGGCTGGGCCTTCCTCAGGTCCCAGGCCGCGCCCGAGCCGCGCACCATCACGCCCGAGAAGCCCCACTTGAAGCAGTCCTCCAGGCTCACCACGCCGATATCGACGTTGCGCTGCTTGAAGATGCGGTTGTCGGTGAGCAGCGCCTCGATGTCGTCCAGCACCTTGGGGTGCGTCTCGCAGAATTTGGCGATGTCCTCGATCAGCTTGGGCGGCAGGTCCTGGTGCACGCCGCCGAAGCGGAAGTACGTGGCATGCATGCGGCTGCCCGAGGCGCGCTCGTAGAACACCATCAGCTTCTCGCGCTCCTCGAAGCCCCATAGCGGCGGGGTCAGCGCGCCCACGTCCATGGCCTGGGTGGTGACGTTGAGGAGGTGCGAGAGCAGCCGGCCGATCTCGGAGTAGAGCACGCGGATGAGCTGGGCGCGCTTGGGCACCTTGAGGTCGAGCAGCTTCTCCACGGCGAGACAGAAGGCGTGCTCCTGGTTCATGGGCGCGACGTAGTCGAGCCGGTCGAAGTAGCCGATCGCCTGCAGGTAGGTCTTGTGCTCGATCAGCTTCTCGGTGCCGCGGTGCAGCAGCCCGATGTGCGGATCGACCCGCTCCACCACCTCGCCGTCCAGCTCCAGCACCAAGCGTAGCACGCCGTGCGCCGCCGGGTGCTGCGGCCCGAAATTCAGGTGGAATTGGCGAAGCTCGGTTTCTGGCATGGTGAGGTGGTGAGTGGTGAGATGGTGAGATTTGGGTTGGAGAGAGCGGCTCAGGTGCGGGCTTCCAATGAGCGGATCATGGAGCGAAGCATCTTGCTGATCCTCTCGCAGTCGTCCAGGAGGACCGATAGCACATCGCTCTGCAACAAGCCTACCCGTCCAGCCAAAATGAGGTGCGTTTCCAGCTCCCGAGCCGATCCTTGTGCAATCCTTAGGAACTGGATGAAGCCGCCGGTCTGATCGCGCCCATAGCCTTCAGCAACGTTCGCCGGGATTGAAGCGGAGGCCCTCCGAATCTG
>JBAPMW010000168.1:0-2108 GCA_049278815.1 Hyphomicrobiaceae bacterium | reverse complement strand
AGGGGGCAGCCCCCGGTGAGATGGTGAGTGGTGAGATGGTGAGTGTCGGATGGAGCTTGTGGCTTGCGTCGGGGTTGCCATCCCGAACGGTCCTTTGTCCATGTCAGCGTGGCGCCTGAACCAGAGTTGCCGCTGCCCCCCACCTGAACCCACACCACGCCCAACACCTTCACCAGCTCTGTCACCCAGCTCCGGCCCCCCCTCGATACAGGCCGCTGCCCGTGCCCACAGACGCCATCCCAAACCTCACCATCTCACCATTCACCATCTCACCTGTCGCTTGAACCCCGCCAAGCCACCCCATACACTGGCCTCCCAGACGGGCAACAGATCCGGTCGGGGAGGGGTCACCCATGAAGGCGCCGCCGTTGAGCTACGTGCGCGCGGCGACGCTGAGCGAGGCGTTCCAGCTCTGGCGCGATGCCGGCCCCGACGCCGAGCTGCTCGCCGGCGGCCAGAGCCTCCTCGCCGCCCTCGCCTTCCGCCTCTCCGACCCCGGGACCCTCATCGACATCGGCCGGCTGCGCGAGCTCAAGGGCATCTCCCAGGTCGGCAGCTCGACGATCCGGGTGGGGGCGCTCACCACCCATGCCGAGCTGGGGCGGCACGAGCTTATCCGCCAGCACGTGCCGCTCCTCGTCGAGGCCGTGCCGCTGATCGCCCATCCGGCCATCCGCAACCGGGGCACCTTGGGCGGCTCGCTCGCCTTCGCCGATCCGGCCGCAGAGCTGCCCGCGTGCTGCGTCGCGCTTGAGGCCACCATCGTCGTCAGCAACGGCGCCGACGAGCGCCGCATCCCGGCCGCGCAGTTCTTCACCGGCCTCTACACCACGGCGCTCAAGCCCTACGAGCTGATCGCCGCGGTCGAGGTCCCCGTCGCCAAGGCCGGCGAGCGCACGGCCATCCTGAAGCTGGCGCGCCGCTCGGGCGACTACGCCATGGCCGGCGTGGCGGCAAAGGCAAGGCTTGCGGGCAGCACGCTGATCGAGCCGCAACTCGTCCTCTTCGGCGTCGGCGATCGGCCGGTGCTGGCCCGGCGCGCGATGGCGGCCATCGGCGGTCAGCAGGTGCTCGCCACCACTGTCGCCGCCGCCCAGGCCGCCCTCGACACCGATATCGAGCCGCCTGCCGACCAGCATGGCACCCCGCAGACGAAGCGCCATTTCGCGCGCGTGCTGATGGCGCGGGCGCTCGCCAGTCTCGCCGGTCTCCCCGTGGGACGCGCCGCATGACCACCGAGGTGACCGTCACGCTCACGGTCAACGGCGAGCGCACCACGCGCCGCGTCGAGGCGCGCCGGCATCTGATCGATTTCCTGCGCCTCGACCTCGGGCTGATGGGCGCGCACGCCGGCTGCGAGCACGGCTTCTGCGGCGCCTGCACGGTGCGTGTGGACGGAGCCGTCGTTCGCGGCTGCCTGGTGCTGGTGGCGGCTCTCGACGGCACCCAGGTCGAGACCATCGAGGGCGTGTCCGACACCGGCGAGATCCGCGACCTGCAGGAGGCCTTCATCGCCCGCAACGCCGCCCAGTGCGGCTACTGCACGCCCGGCATGCTGCTCGCCGCCGCCGACCTCCTCAAGCAGAATACCGCGCCCACGCGCGAGGAGATCCGCGAGCACCTCTCCGGCAACTACTGTCGCTGCACCGGCTATCACGCCATCGTCGATGCCGTCGCTACGGTTGCAGCAAGACGGCAGTCGGGTGTCGGGGGTCGGGCATCGGAGAAGGGGGACCTTACGACTGTCGACGCCCGGCCCCCGACTGCCGATCGCCTGGAGCGCTGAGCATGAACGAGATCCTCGATCCCCGCTCCCTCGACCGGCCGAACTCCTACATCGGCAAGTCGGTGCCGCGACCCAACGTCAAGAAGCTGGTGGAGGGCCGCGGCCAGTTCGTCGACGATGTCGTGCTGCCGCGCATGGTGCACGTGGCGTTCGTGCGCAGTCCGCACGCCCACGCCCGGATTACCGGCATCGATGGCGCCGAGGCCCTGCAGCTGCCGGGCGTGCTGCGCGTCTTCACGGGCCAGGATCTCGCCCCCCACTGCGAGCCTTGGGTGGGGGTGCTGGCACATCTCAAGGGCATGAAATCGGCCCCGCAGAGGCC
>JBAPMW010000167.1:0-5790 GCA_049278815.1 Hyphomicrobiaceae bacterium | reverse complement strand
CTCTGTTCAATCCTTATTCAAGGTAATGCACCCGCGCGCCGCGACGCCGTCGATGGCCGGCGATCCGGAAGCGCCTCCGGCAAACCGGGCCGCGGTGACAGCTACCCGGAAGAAATCGCTCCCGGGAAGGCGCTGCCTCGCCCCCGCCCTCCCCCCGTCCGCAGAGCAAGAGGCACAGCCGAGGAAGGGCGCAGAAGGAGAATGAGCGAGAGCCGCGCCTCTCTCCTTCACGCCTCGTCACCCACCAAGGAGAAGGCCCATGAAAACCCTCGCTGACTTCAAGCGCCTCTGCAAGGAGGGCGCGCAATTCCTCCGCCGCATCTTCAGCACCACTTCCACCGGCGAGCCGGTCAAGGATCGCATCGTTACCATCGCGTATGTGCAGACCAACGCCATTGTTTTCGTGCCCCCGCCCTATGAGGCGACACCCGAAAACATCGCCAGGGTGAAAGAAAATCCCCATGCCCGCGGCAGCTGGTTTCACTTCCCGAAAGCTTCGCGCTGCCGGTTCGACCAAGGCGAGATGATCGTCTTCGACCAGCAGGGGCGCGACCTCATCGCCTTCAAACCCGTCTGCATTCCCGAAACGTAGCAAGTTTCCGACCCCTGCGCCTCCCGCGACTCCCATCCCTTCACCGGAGAAACCCCATGTCCACCGCTGACCCGGTCTTCATCCATGCGCCCGAGGCCGGCTACAACCGCTTCAAGGTCGCGCGCGATATCCAGAACGCCTGCAACACCAGCGGCGTCGCGCGCGAGCTGATCCGCGTCATCGAGCACGCCGCGCTCGATCCCGCATGCGGACGCAGCCGCCTCGCGCACGATCCGGCCGTCGTTGCCGTCATCGATAAGCTTTCGTCCCTGATGCGTCTTGCCCCCTGCGAGGCGCACGACGAATGCTCCAGGCGCGCTCCCTGACCCCGCGGGCGAGAGGAGGAGGGCGGCAGGAAAGTGCGGATGCGGCGGCACGTCGAGCGAGGCGGCAGCCCCCGCCGCGCTTCCGGCCGCCTTGCATCCACCGCCCAACCACAGGAGCACCCATGAGCAACTTCAAGACCTATCGCGTCCGCTACTGCGAATGGCAGACGTTCGCGATCAACGTCAGCGCGCGAACCTCCGAGGAGGCCTGCGAGCTCGCGCGCAACACTCGCAGCGGCATCGGCCAGGAGCCCTTCGAGGAGATCGACGGCGCCATCGAGAATTTCGAGGCGGAGGAATTCGATGCCCGCGAATTCATGGAAGGCGGTGCGCCATGACTCCCCTCACCCGCAAGGTCACGCGCCGGTCGGCCGAAACCTACCGCGACCGCTCGAAGCTGCGACGCATCGTCGTCACGCTCTATCCCACCGGCTTCATCGGCCTGCGCCTCGAGAAGACGCGCCGGGAAGAAACTCTGCCGCTGCCGGTTGCCTACGAGATGGCTGTGCGCGCCCGCGTCGCCTTCGAGCGCGCACAGAAATCCAAACGCAAGGGAGGCCGGTCATGAGCCATAGCCGCTCCAGGCAGGACATTCATGCCGAGATCACGAACAAGCTGATCAAGGCGATCGAGGCCAACCCCGGTCAGCCCGTCATGCCCTGGCGCAAGTCCGGAAACCCGCTCTGGCTTCCCGTGAATGCGCGCACCGGCAACCGCTACAATGGCATCAACGTCATCTCTTTGTGGGTCGCCGCCGATGCCGCCAGCTACGCCCATCCCGTGTGGGCGACGTACCGCCAGTGGCAGCATCTCGACGCCCAGGTGCGGAAGGGCGAGAAGGCGTCGCTCGTCGTCTTCTACAAGCCGTACGACACCGACCCCGATCCGGATGATCCCGAGAATGACGGCAAGCGCCGCGTGGCGCGCGCCTCCTGGGTGTTCAACTGCGCACAGGTCGACGGCTACGCCCCGCCGCCTCAGCCAGAGCCGCTCGGCCCCATCGAGCGCATCTTCAACGCGGACCGCTTCTTCGCCGCGTGCGGCGCGAAGATCGTGCACGGCGGTGAAGAAGCCTACTACCGCCTCTCGACGGACACGATCCACATGCCGGATGAGAACCTCTTCACCGGCACCGCCACGATGAAGCGTGGCGAGGCGTACTTCGCCGTCCTTGGGCACGAGCATATTCACTGGACCGGCCACGGCACGCGCCTCAACCGCAACCTCACGCAACGCTTCGGCAAGGCCGAGCGGGCGGCGGAGGAACTGGTCGCCGAAATCGGCTCCGCCTTCCTCTGCGCGGAGCTTGGGATCACGCAGGATGTGCGTCCCGACCACGCGCAGTACCTCGCCCACTGGCTCCAGCTCCTGAAAAACGACGCCAAAGCCATCTTCACGGCAGCGGCCAGAGCGAGCGAGGCGGCCACCTATCTGAGGGGCCTCCAGTCCGCCGGTCTGCGCGCAACGACAACCTGCGTGCAAGCCGCGGCACCTATTGATCCCTCAGCTTCGCTTGCGGCCGAGGCGCTGCCATGAAGAGCGACGCCGCCTCCATCGCCCGCCGCCTCGCCGAGAACGCCGAAGCCGTCTGCAGGGAGTATCTCTCCCAGGGACGGCGCTGCGGCGGCTACTGGCTTGTGGGCGACGTGCATGGCACTCCGGGCCGCAGCCTCTTCGTCCGCCTCGCCGGACGCCCGGGCGGACCCGGTGCCCCAGGCAAATGGCGGGACGCCGCCACGGGAGAAGGTGGCGACCTGCTCGACCTGATCGCCCTCCATCGCGGCCATTCCAGGCTGCGCGACACACTCGAAGAAGCGCGCAGCTTTCTCAGCGAGCCCTCCCGGTTCGACTCTTCCTCTCGCCAACCGCCGCCGCGGAACACCAAGGCCGCCGCCCGCAGGCTCCTTGCCGCCTCGCGGCCCCTTCGGGGCACCCTTGCGGAAACCTACCTGCGTTCGCGCGGCATCACCGGCCCGCTGCGCTTCCCGGCGCTGCGGTTCCACCCCGCCTGCTACTACCGAGCCGGGGAAAACGCTCCGCTTGAAACCTGGCCCGCCCTCATCGCGGCCATCACCGATCTCTCGGGCAACATCACGGGCGTGATGCGCACCTGGCTTGCCCGCGACGGCCGCGGCAAGGCGCCTGTCGCCAACCCGCGACGGGCGCTGGGGGAACTCTGCGGCAACGCCGTTCGCTTTGGCGCGGTCGAGGATGTGCTTGCCGCCGGTGAGGGCATCGAGACCATGCTCTCGCTCAAGTCAGTGCTTCCGTGCATGCCGGTCGCCGCCGCGCTCTCCGCCAGCCATCTCGCCGCCCTCCTGCTTCCCCCGACCTTGTGCCGGCTCTATGTCGCCGCCGACAACGATGCCGCCGGCCGGCGTGCCGCGGCGCGGCTCATGCGGCGCGCCCGTGAGACCGAGATCGAATCTCATCTCCTCGTACCGCGCGGCGACGACTGGAATACGGACCTCCGCACGCTCGGGCCCTCCCAAGTCCTCCCTGATCTCGCCGTCCAGATGACCCCGGGGGATGCGACGCACTTCGCCGGTGGAAGTCCCTCAAGAACCTGACGGCACCGCTGCACTGCCAAACACTTCTTGGTCGTGCTAAGAGGTACATTGGCACCGACGGAGTTGAATGACTGCTATTCAAGCGGTGTTCCGTTCATGTCCCACTGCGTCGGGTCGTATTCGACGAGCGGGCGAGTAACTTCAGGAGGCGTGCGCTTTCCTTAAGTGGACGCGTCGACTGGGACGCCTTCGCCATCGCCATTGCGCCAGAGAACTGAGCCACCGCCAGTAGCGCCCAGTCGTTCGCATCCATAGCCATCGGGACACCGGATCTGTGGTCTTCCTTGGCCTTCGCTGCAATTGTATCTCGCCATATTTCGAATGTGGCACTGAGCGAAAGCCGAAAATCGTCGTCCATGAGTGCCAGCTCAATTGCGAGATTGTTGACTGGGCAGCCTTCGACGCGCCGCTTGCCGTCAAGTTCGGCAACCACGGCAGCAAAAACCGTGAGAACGCCTTCGACCGCAGAGCGCGCCGATCGCACAGGATGGACCCAGGTGTGCTCGACGGCGTGCCTGACACGCTCATCGAGGACAGCTCGACCGAGGTCTTTCTTGGTCGGAAAATGGTGGTGGAGGGCACCGCTGGTCGTATCAGCGGCGCTCATCACATCCCGCATGTTTGTGCCGCAATAGCCATCTCGCTGGAAGCACACCATCGCGGCGTCGAGTATCCGGTTGCGCAATCCCTTCGGATCGTTCGTGCGTCCCGGTTCCGTGCTGCTCCGTGCCATGTGAAAATCCGCCTCTCAGACCTCGGCAAAATAGATCTCTTGACAAAACGGATCAACTGCTCTGTTTTGAGGAAACAGGACGAATGCTCTGTTTTTGAGGAAATGCGGAATGGCATCACAATGCGATCCCAAGGGCGCTGCAGACGCGTGTGCGATCGTGGAGTTGCGCCGCTACAGCCTTCATCCCGGTGCCCGAGAGCGCCTCATTTCGCTATTCGAACGCGAGTTCGTCGAAACCCAGGAAGCGCTTGGCATGCGGGTCATCGGCCAGTTTCGTGACCTCGACGTGCCGGACAGTTTCGTGTGGTTCCGCGGCTTTTCCGACATGGAGGCGCGCAAGGCGGCGCTGACGAGCTTCTATGGGGGCCCTGTCTGGGCAGCGCATCGAGATGAAGCCAACGGAACAATGGTAAATTCCGACGATGTCTTCCTGCTTCGCCCGGCCAAGGGCAACGCGGGTTTCAACCTTGGAGGCCATCTCCGGCCCGAACTCAACGATAGTCCCTCCGTTCCCGGTTTCTTCGCAATGGCGATCTACCATCTCAGGCGGGCCGCGGGGGAATGCTTCCTCCACATCTTTGCACGCAAGCTGTTGCCTCAGCTTTCCACCCTCGGCGTGACAAGCATTGCAACGCTGGTCACGGAGGCGAGCGCGAACACGTTTCCTCGCCTGCCCGTGCGCGAGGGTGAAAAGGTGCTCGTCTCGCTCTTGCGTCTTGGCAGTGGTGCGGACTTTGCCGAAGTTCGAGGGCGCGCGCTGGCGGCGACGGCCGACGATGCAGAGATCACTGACCAGCTTGTTGGAGAGCCTGATGTGAGCCATCTCATGGCGACGGCGCGTTCCCTGGTGAGGTGAATGCCATGTCCAAACAATCCGACTCTGAAAGTGTCAGCCAAATCCGCCTCTACTCCGGCCCCCTGAGCATGTTCGGAGCCAAGGCCCAGATCGCCATGCTTGAGAAAGGCTTGCCGTTCGAGCTGGTCATGGTGCCGTTCGACATGGCTCGCCTGTACGAGCCAAAGCATCCCGAGGTTTTGCGCGTCAATCCGAAGCGCCAGGTGCCTGTGCTCATCCACGCGGCTGTCGAGATTTTCGATTCGACACAGATCTTCGAGTATCTTGAGGACGTCGCGCCGCTGCCTCGGCTGTGGCCTGCCGAGCGCGAGGCACGCGCCTTGGCGCGCCTCACTGAATTGCAGTCGGACGAAGTTTATTTTCCGCACATTATCCGACTCATGGGCCTGCAGGATCGTCCGGATGACCCTGTGGCTGTTGCCGCACGGAATGCCGCATCAGCATTCTACGCTCGCATGGAGGCGCAGATCGTAAGACCTGGCTACTTGGCCGGCTCGTACAGCTTCGCCGATATCGCGTTTTTCATGGCGCAGTTCTTCGGTGATCGTATGGGCGTCCCGATTGGTCCGCATTTCCCGGCTCTGGCTGACTGGCGAGCGCGTGTCGCCTCCCGTCCGGCAGTCTCGGCAGTGCTTGCAACTATGGTGGCCTTTCTCAAATCTCAGGGCCGGAAGGTGCCAGCTTGGGTGCCGGTGTGACTCCTCGCTTGTGGC
>JBAPMW010000166.1:0-3905 GCA_049278815.1 Hyphomicrobiaceae bacterium | reverse complement strand
CGCCCGAGGCGGTGGTCTCCGATCTCGCCGCCATCCCCGAGGCGATCCGCACGCCCGTGCGCAACAACATGGGCGGCCACTGGAACCACACCTTCTTCTGGGACCTGATGACCCCCGGCGGCCCCAGGACGCCCGCGGGCGACCTCAAGAACGCCATCGACGCCACCTTCGGCGGTTTCGACCAGATGAAGGCGGCCCTGAAGCAGCAGGCGCTCGGCCGCTTCGGCTCGGGCTGGGCGTGGCTCGCCTTGAAGGACGGCAAGCTCACCGTCTTCAACACCCCCTACCAGGATACCCCGCACATGGACCCCAACAGGGCCAAGCCGATCGTCGGCGTCGATGTGTGGGAGCACGCCTACTACCTCAAGCACCAGTACCGCCGCGGCGACTACGTCGATGCCTGGTGGAACGTGGTGAACTGGGGCAAGGCCGCCGACAACTTCAGGCGCGCTGCGGCGTGAGGAATCGGTAGGGTGCAACGCGGCGCAGCGGCGTTGCACCGTGCAAGGCTGCCATCGGTGCAATCGCGCTGACGCACGATTGCACCCTACTGTTTCGTCCTCGGCATCGTTTCACCGGCGCCCCGTCCGGATGACGTGGAGATGCCGTCGTGGTGGGGGTGGTGCTCTTATGCGCCCCGGCGTTGTGAAGCGACGATTGAGCGGAGCCATCACCCGAATGGGAACGGGCCACCGGCACCGCTCATCGCGCCACGGGCGCTCACGCCCGTAGGGCCTTCAGCGCAGACCTCGACCAGCCGATGAGAGCCCCGGGCGCCCGGCGCGCGCCGGCCATCTGCTGCTCTGAGGCGCGCCTGGCCGCTTCCCAACCCTGGCGGGCAAGCGACCACGCGCTCTCCAGCATCGGGTGGGAGCGGATGAGCTGCCGCGCGGAGCCGCCGACCGCGCCCGAGGTGTGGACGATATGAAGCCGGGCGCGCCGCATCAGCCTCGCCCTCTCGGGCGCGCTCTGGTGCCAGGAGCGCCAGGCCCAGGCGGCGGCCTGGGCGAGGTACTGGCGCAGGTAGTGGACCGAGACCGACAGCAGCGCGACGCCCCAGAACACCGCGACGAGCACCCAGGGGTGGAGCTTGCCGGTCTGCCCATTGCCTGCCCAGGCGGCGCCTGTGCTGGAGGCACCGGCGCCAGCCAGCAGCCACACGGCCACCGCCGGGCTGCGGAGGAGGAACATGATCGTCTCCCAAGCTTTAGCTTGTTGGTTGTAGGCTCAATTGTCAGCTCTTATCGCGGCGCATCCCGGCGTTTTGTGGACCGCCACGTTGCATTGGTTAACGTCCCTTCGCCAGCCTTCCGTCGCCAGCCTTCCGTCGCCCGGCGCCGCCGATGTCGGGGCAGCCCGCCCGCTGCCCGCTTGAAAGCAAGTCCCATGCCCGGTCGCCCTCCGGGACCTCCGGAAGCCGGCGGAATTGCACTGAAAAGAGCCGCACTGGCGCGCGACATGAGGCCGAATCTTGCGTTAAGTACCACGCCAGCCGCAGGGGAGATGGACGAATGGCAACACGCGTCTGTGTGGGCAACCGCCAGGGCGGGGTCGGCAAATCGACCGTGACGATGATGCTGGCGCACGCGCTGGCCATCCTCGGCAGGAAGCGCGTGCTCGTCATCGATCTGGATACGCAATGCAACTCGTCCTTCGCCATGATCGGCAGCGCCCGCTGGCGCAAGGCGGCCGAGGGGCAGGCGACCCTCTCGGAGTACATGGGCCGCCTCATGCGGGGCCGCCCCGTCAACCCGATGAGCTTCATCATCGAGAACGTGAGCGACGTGAGCGAGGGCGGGGCGGCCACCCGCATCGACCTGATGCCGTCCGCGATCGAGCTCGACGAGGAGATCCAGGACGCCATTGTCGAGACGCGTCTCAAGGACCCCTTCAACGCCATGAACCTCTATGTTCGGGAGCTGTTGAGCCAGCTCGACGAGCGCTACGACTTCATCCTGATGGACTGCCCGCCGGGTCTGTCGCCCCTGGTCAACGCCGCGGTGGGCCTCGGAAACAGGGTGATCGTCCCGTTCCGGCCCGACTACATCTCCCAGTTCGCGCTCGACCGCATGGCGGACAAGGTGGAGCAGACTGGCAAGCGCAGCAGGACCAGGAAGAGGCTCGACAGCATCCCGCACGACCGCCGGCGCTATGTCTCGGTGGTGAACATGCTCGGCGGCACGGCTGCCGAGCGCACCATCCTCGACGACTTCGACGGTGTGCACCCCAGGCTCAAGACCCAGCTCAAGCGCCAGCCGGACATCGCCGAGGCGTTCTATTGGCAGGAGGAGCCGCGCTCGCTCAGCGAGAAGTACGGCAAGGCCGAGCCGCAGGTGAAGGACCTGTACAACGACGTCCGGGAGTGGTTAGACGCAAGCCGGCCGTCCTCCGCCAGCGGCGCTGCAGCAGCGTGAGCGGTTCCGCGCCGACCTGAGGCCCTGTAAGCGATGTCCAACAGACGACCCCCGCCATCGAAGGCTCCAGAGCCGGCCATCTCGCAGGTGACCGGTGCGCGCAAGGACCAGTTCATCCGGGGAGTGCTTGAGGATGTCCCCGACCTCGATGCGGACTTGGCGGCCCAGGTGGCCGACCACCTCTGCGGCGCCATCGACCTCATCAAGGCGGACCGATCGCTGATCGAGCGCCATCTGGGCCCCAAGCCGCCGCCCAAGCCCAGGGCTTTCGACCCGCACGCCTTCAGCCTGATGAAGGTGTACCGCGCCTCCGGCGAGCGCGGCCTCAGGGAGAAGCTGCGCGCGATCGTGGAAAGCAGCCATCTCCAGGCCCTCGCCAACGCCCAGAAGATCAGCCTCCCCATCAGGCTCCGCGCCGACGCCGCCGACGCCGCCGGCCTCAAGGAGGCCATCGTCAGGGGTGTGATCAGCCGCTACGAGGACTGGCAGGCGGCGTCCTGAGCCGATTCTTTTCGCTGGCCCAACGCAAGCGTGGCACCTGCTATGCCCGGAACGCGACGGGCCGGGGCAAGTGTGCCATTTTTCAGACATGCTTAACCGCGGGCGCGCGGCACAGCCAATTGGCCTTTCCCTCCTAGCTGACGTGCTCCCCCCCGCAAAGCTTCAGGTGCTCCTGGCTCCACAAGGAGAGGATGCCGGAAACCGGCCGCTCCCCAATGACTTGCGAATGAAGCGCAGGTGATGCATTTGACAGTGAAGGACGGTTGCATCGGGCGGATACAGTCTGCGCGAGGAAGAGCACCCGTGTCGCACCACGCTGCCTTGTGCAGAGCAGGGCCGAGACGGGGCGAGCGCCGGCAGGTTGCGCCTGTGACCGAACGCTGTCACGATGGACAAGCCGTGTAAGGCACGTCGTGCCGCCCACAGGCTTGACATCTGTGCACGAGCAGAGGCTCCACTTGGCCGATCAACTGCATAAGGTTCCCACGGGCATCCAGGGACTGGACGAGCTGACCGGTGGGGGACTGCCGGCCGGCAGACCCACCTTGGTCTGTGGCGGTCCCGGCTGCGGCAAGACGCTGCTGGCGATCACGTTCCTGGTGCACGGCGCCGTCGACCATGCCGAGCCGGGGCTGCTCGTCTCCTTCGACGAGCGCATACCGGATCTGAGCGTCAACGTGGCCTCGCTCGGCTTCGACCTCCCCGACCTGCAACGCCGGAACCTGCTCGCCGCCGACTATGTTAGGATAGACCGCCAGGAGATGCATGAGACGGGCGAGTACGATCTGGAAGCCCTCTTCATCCGGCTCGGGCACGCGGTAAAAACGGTCGGCGCGCGCCGGGTGGTGCTCGACACGATCGATGCGCTGTTCGCCGGCATTCCCAACGAGGCGATCGTGCGGTCCGAACTGCGCCGGTTATTCGATTGGCTCAAGGATCGCCAGCTAAGCACGGTGATCACGGCTGAGCGCGGCGAGCGCGGCCTAACGC
>JBAPMW010000165.1:0-9077 GCA_049278815.1 Hyphomicrobiaceae bacterium | reverse complement strand
ACCGCAGGGTTGCCGAGGCGCTCGTAGTCCGCATTCACGGCCCGCGTACCCGTCAGGTGCAGGACAGACCAGAGCAGCATCGAGGCATGGCCGTTCGACAGGATGAAGCGGTCGCGATCGGGCCAGATCGGGTCCTTGGGATCGAAGCGCATGACCCGGTTCCAGAGCGTGTAGACCAAGGGGGCCAGCGCCATGGGCGTGCCGGGATGGCCTGATTTCGCCTGCTGGACGGCGTCGATGGAGAGGGTGCGGATGGTATTGATTGCCAGTTGATCGAGCTCTTCGCTGGTCATCTCGTTTGACCTCCGTTCCAGTCCCCCGCGTCGTCGACTAGGATCCGGCGTGCTTCTCGATGTGCCCGCCGAACTGGTAGCGCATGGCGGACAGCACCTTGTCCGCGAAGTCCGCCTCGCCGCGCGAGCTGAAGCGCTCGTAGAGGGCCGATGACAGCACGTAGGCCGGAACGCCCTCGTCGATCGCCGCCTTGATCGTCCAGCGGCCCTCGCCGGAATCGGACACCCGCCCGGCGAATTTCGATAGTTCGGGATCTTGGATCAGGGCGGCGGCGGAGAGGTCGAGAAGCCAGGAGGCGATCACGCTGCCGCGGCGCCAGACCTCCGCGATCTCGGGCAGGTCGAAATCGTACTCGTAATGCTCGCGATCGCGCAGGGGTGTAGTCTCCGCATCGACGACATTTCTCGTCTTGCCGATGTTGGCCGCCTTGAGGACCGCCAACCCCTCGGCGTAAGCGGCCATCACGCCGTACTCGATTCCGTTGTGCACCATCTTGACGAAGTGACCGGCGCCGCTCGGCCCGCAGTGCAGGTAGCCCTGCTCCGACGTTCCATCGGCCGTCTCTCGGCCTGGAGTGCGCGGGATGTCACCGCGACCGGGGGCCAAGGTGGCGAAGACGGGATCGAGATGCTTCACCGCGTAGACCTCGCCGCCGATCATCATGCAGTAGCCGCGCTCCAGGCCCCAGACGCCGCCGCTGGTGCCGACGTCGACATAGTGGATGCCCTTGGGGCGCAGCTCCTTTGCCCGCCGGATGTCGTCGATGTAGTAGGAGTTACCGCCGTCGATCAGGATGTCGCCGTGATCGAGATGGGGCAGCAGCTCGGCGATGGTCTGCTCGACTCCACCCACCGGCACCATGAGCCAGATCGCGCGCGGCTTCGTGAGAGTCCCGACGAGCTCCGCCAGCGAGGCGGTCCCGGCGGCGCCCTCCTTCACTGCCTCGGCGACCGGCCTTGCGGACCTGTTGAACACCACGCACTGATGGCCGCCCTTCAAGAGGCGGCGCACCATATTTGCTCCCATGCGGCCGAGGCCGATCATTCCCAGTTGCATGTGTCAGGGTCCCTTGAGCTTGCGATAGCGCCGGATCAGCGCGTTGGTGGAGCTGTCGTGCTCCAGCTTGGGCTCACTCGCGCTCTCGAGCTCGGGAATGATGCGCTGGGCGAGCGCCTTGCCCAGCTCCACGCCCCACTGGTCGAACGAGTCGATGTGCCAGATCGTGCCCTGGGTGAAGACGCAGTGCTCGTAGAGCGCGACCAGCCGGCCCAGCGCTGTCGGGGTCAATTTCTCCAGCAGCAGGGTGTTCGACGGACGATTACCCTCGAACAGGCGATGCGGCACCAGCCGGTCCGGTGTTGCCTCCGCCTTGACTTGCTCGGCGGTCTTGCCGAGGGCAAGTGCCTCCGTCTGGGCGAAGACGTTGGCAAGCAGCATGTCGTGGTGCCGGCCGAGCGGGTTCAGCGCCTCAGCGAACGCGATGAAATCGCAGGGTATGAGCCGGGTGCCCTGATGGATCAGCTGATAGAAGGAATGCTGGCCGTTGGTCCCCGGCTCGCCCCAGTAGATCGGCCCGGTGTCGTAGTCCACGCGAGCGCCGTCGCGCGTGACATGCTTGCCGTTGCTCTCCATGGTCAGCTGCTGGAGATAGGCCGGGAAGCGCTTCAGATACTGCTCGTAGGGCAGCACAGCGACGGTCTGGGCGCCGAAGAAATTCGTATACCACACCGCCAGCAGGCCCATCAGCACGGGCAGGTTGCGCTCGAACGGCGTGGAGCGGAAATGCTCGTCCATCTCGTGGAAGCCGCGCAGCATGGCGCGGAAGTTGTCCGGGCCAACCGCCAGCATGGTCGAGAGGCCGATGGCCGAATCCATGGAATAGCGCCCTCCGACCCAATCCCAGAAGCCGAACATGTTGTCAGTATCGATGCCGAACTTCGCGACCTCCTGGGCGTTGGTCGAAACAGCCACGAAATGCCTGGCAATGGCGGACTCGTCGCCGCTCATGCCCGCCAGCAGCCAGCCGCGCGCGGATTGCGCATTGGTCATCGTCTCAAGGGTAGTGAAGGTTTTGGAGGAGACGATGAACAGGGTCTCCGCAGGGTCGAGATCGTGCACCGCCTCGGCGAAATCCGTGCCGTCGACATTGGACACGAAGCGGAAGGTCATGGCGCGGTCGCTGTAGTGCTTCAGGGCCTCGTAGGCCATCACCGGCCCGAGATCCGAGCCACCGATGCCGATGTTGACCACATTGCGGATGCGCTTGCCGGTGTGGCCCTTCCAGACGCCGCCGCGCACCCGCCGGGAGAAATCCGCCATCCTGTCCAGAACGGCATGAACCTCGGGCACGACGTTGCGGCCGTCATGCATGATCGAAGCGGCGCGCGGCGCGCGCAGCGCAACGTGGAGCACCGCGCGGCCCTCGGAGACGTTGATCCTGTCGCCGCGGAACATCGCCTCGATGCGGTCGCCCAGCCCGGACTCCTGGGCGAGCTGGAGCAGAAGACCCAGGGTTTCATCAGTGATACGGTTCTTGGAGTAGTCGAGATAGATGCCGGCGGCCTCGCAAGCCAGCCTCTCCCCACGTTTGGGGTCCTCGGCGAACAGCTGCCGCAGATGCAGGCCCTTCGTTCTCTCGTAGTGCTTCTGCAACGACACCCAAGCCGGGAGCGTGCGCAGCATGGGAACACTCCTTGATCGCTCCGCGGCGTTTTATGGCGCACGCTTGCGCTGACTTGATGTCACTTCCATCAGCTCGCCTTCCGGACCTGCGCGCTCTTGGAGGCGATGCAGGCCATCAGGTCGCTCCAGGATTTGGCAAAGGACGCGGCGCCGTCGTCCTGGAGCCGCACGGCCAGGGCATCGATGTCGACACCCGCTTTGGCGAAACTGGCCAGAGCCGCCTCGCTGTCGCCTCCGTCAGAAGCGAGCGTCGCCCCAACCTTGCCGTGATCGGCGAAGGCCTTGAGAGTGCCCTCGGGGATGGTGTTGATGGTGAACGGCGCGGCCAGAGCGTCCACATAGAGCGTGTCGGAGGCTTTGGGGTCCTTGGTGCCGGTGCTGGCCCAAAGCAGGCGCTGGGCGCGGGCACCGGCGTTGGCGGCGCGCTGGAAGCGCGCCGAGGCAAGGAGTTCCCGGTAAGCCTTGTACGTGCGATGGGCCACGGCGATACCGAGCCGGTTGGTCAGCTCGCCTGGGACCTTGCCGCCGACAGCCACGTCCCAGCGGCTGACAAAGAGCGAGGCGACCGAGGCGACGGCCGGGTTCAGCCCCGCCTCGATGCGCCGCTCGACGCCGCGCAGGTAGGCGTCCGCCGCCGCCACGTATTGCTCGCGCGAGAAGAGCAACGTCACGTTGATGGGAATGCCGGCGAAGATCGCCGCCTCGATGGCGGGCAGGCCTTCTTTGGTCCCGGGGATCTTGATGAAAAGGTTGGGCTTGCCGCCTCGGGTGTGGAGATCGCGCGCGGCCGCCACGGTCTTGGCGGTATCATGGGCCAGAAGGGGCGAGACCTCGAGCGAGACCCATCCGTCGACCCCATCGGTCCGCTCGAAGGTCGGGCGAAACAGATCCGCCGCCCGTGCAAGATCCGCCAGCGCCAGCTCGAAGAACAGGTCCTCCCGCGATGTGGCGGAAGGCGCTTTCCGAGCGATGTCCGCGTCGTAGTCGGCGCTGTTCTTGATGGCGTGGTCGAAGATGGTGGGATTCGACGTGAGCCCCGTGACCGAGAGCTCGTCAAAGTAGCGTTGCAGGGTGCCACTGCTCAGCAGCGCACGGGTGACGTTGTCGAGCCAGAGGCTCTGGCCCAGATCGTGGAGCGCCTTGGTCGGTTTCATTCCGCCGCCCCATGGTTGGACGCAACGGGACGCGCCGCTGCCCGCAGCCGGGCTAGATCATAGTCGAGCAGATCGCAGGTGCGCTCGATGGTAACATCGGCCGGCGCAAAGGCGGCAATCGCCTTCGTATCGTGCGCGTAGGATCCCTGGCGCGAGAAGACGGTCGTGACGCGCTCACCCCAGATTTTCTTGACCGCCGCCAGGATGCGCGGCTTGTCGTCGACGAGGATGTAGTGGTCGGCGGGGTGCCTCCGCTCGACGTCATCGAGCGCCTCTTCCTTGTGGATATAGATCAACACACGCCCTTTCACCGCATCCGACAGCCCCGACCGCTCCACCTTGCGTGGCTGGAAGACGACATCGCCGTCCGACAGGATGACGGTGGGACCAACGGTGTGCAGGCGCTTCAGCAGCTCAAGCGCAGCCGGGAACAGGCGATCGGCAAAAGGATAGTCGATGAGGAAGGAGGACATCGACAGCAGCTCCACCTGGCGCGGGTGCTCCACGCGATAGCGCTGGAGGGCCCCGAGATAGTCGCGGTACCCCACCTCCTCGAACAGATCCTCGAGGATCTTCCAGTAGTGCACGCGCGAGGCAGTGCCGTAGGCACGCTCGAGGTGGTCCTTCAGGTCTTGTTGAATCGCGTCGTTGTCGATCAGCGTGTTGTCCACGTCGACGAGAAACACCATTGGGTGAGGCAGCGTCATTCGTCGTTCCCAGCCGGCTCCCCCTTGGTGCCCTCCACGGGATCGCCCCTGAGGCGATCGTGGGAGAGAGCTCGCCCGGTCCGAAGCCGTAGACAAGATCGAGTTGTGTCTTCCTCCAGTTGCGCGTTATCGCGCCAAACTCTCTAATGCTCAAACTCCGCCGCGCGCGATGCCGTTCCTTCGGCTCTATCAGCAACCGCTGGGCCAAGCCATAGCCGCGCTGTCGGTCAACGCGCGCCCGATTCCGCGTGAGGGGCCCCTGGCCTCGTCTCCGGCATGAACAGCCAGAGGATGGCGACGGCGAGCAAGCCCACTGCCGTGACGCCCAGGAAGCCCGCCATTTGGCCGTAGCCGGCGACAACGAGCCCCGACATCGTGGTGCTGAGCGCAGCCCCGATCCCGGAGAGAGTGCCGACAAGGCCCTGGGCAAGATTGAACCGGCCTGTCCCCTTCGTCAGATCCGCAATGACAAGCGCCGTCAGCACGCCGAGCGTAGCTCCGCTCAGGCCGTCCAATGCCTGCACGATGATCAGCGGCACCGGATCTCCGGTCAATGCAAAGACAGCAGAGCGAATTGGCAGCACCCCCAGTCCCAGGAGCAGAAGCGGCCGGCGCCCCCAGGTGTCTGCGGTCTTCCCGACCCATGGGGCCAGGGCGGCAACGATGATCTGCGGCACCACGATCAACCCTGACAGGACGAGCGAGGACGACGAGCCTTCGGTGCGCGCCAAGGCCTGTCCGGCGAGCGGCAGCATGGAGGCGTTCGCAAGCTGAAACAGGAAAAGGCAAGTGGCAAAGGTGAGAAGGCGGCGGTCTTTCAAGAGTGCGGCGCGACTGACCCTCTGAGGGCGCGCAGGATGCAGGTCGGGAGCGCCACAGGACCGTCCGAAGTGGATGTCGGACGCGCGTATCCTGGCGAGCGCCAGAAGCACCGGCAGCCCCAGCACGGCGGTCAGGAGAAAGATATCCCGGGTAGGCAGTAGGTAGCCAACGATCCCCATCGTCGCGGAAGCCGTGAGGCCCCCGATGGAGGCGAACCGCTGGTTGCGGCCGAGCCGACCACCGAGCGCGTCATGCCCAACCAGGCCGAGGCTGATGGCAGCAATCCCCGGTCCGATGGCGCTTCCGGCCACGCCCAGCAGGACCGCCGCAGCGAAGACCGACGAGAAGTCCGGCCACAGGCCCAGGACGAGCACTGCGAAAGCAAGGGCAGCGATCCCCGCGCCCACCAGAGCGCGCTTCGCTTTAACCATGTCGATGATCTCGCCGGCGGGAATCTGGGTGAGCAAGCTGGCCAGCGCGCTCACGGTAAGGACAAGGCCGACGTTTGCCGGCACCCAGCCCCGATCCGCCAGATAAAGAGCGACAAACGGCCCGAAGCCCATCAGCAGCGCCGCCAGGAAGAAGTTCAGCCAATCGAGTGCCCGCAGGCTCTCGACGGGCGGGCTATCCGCAGTGTTGGGCGATCTGACGAGCATTCCGCCTTCCGCGTGCCGACGCTCCATCAACGGCCCTGGTCGCGACGCCAGAAGCGACGCACCGCCGACACATGGCGAAGTACCTGGCCATCGGCGAGCCTACTCAGGTGCTCCGCCCAGCTTGCTGGACGAGGGTCTGAGGAGCTCCTCATCCTTGGCGTCGGCTGCTCCGGCAAGGCTCGGGCTCCCAGAACGCTGCTCGCACGGCTTCCGCGTAGCCGCAATGTTGTAGGCAGTATTCACAAGCGCAATGTGGGAGAAGGCCTGAGGGAAGTTGCCGACCGCGCGTTGCGCCCCGCTATCGTACTCCTCGGCCAGCAAGCCCACGTCGTTGCACAAACCGACGAGCCGCTCGAACAGGCGCTGCGCGTCCGCGAGGCGTCCGGTCAGGACATAGGCATCCGCGAGCCAGAAGCTGCAGGGGATGAAAGCGCCCTCGCCCGGCGGCAGACCGTCATCCGTTGCGCCAGTGTCGTACCTGAGGACGAGCCCGCCGCGCAGCAGCTTCTGCTCGACCGCCTTGATGGTGCCCAGCACGCGCGCGTCGTCGGGTGGCAGGAAGCCGACCTGCGGGATCAGCAGCGCGCTCGCGTCCAACTGGTCGCTCTCGTAGGCCTGGGCGAACGCGCCGAGGCCCGGGCTGAAGGCGCGTCGGCACACCTCCTCGTGGATCTCCGCGCGGATGCGGCGCCAGCGGTCGACGGGTCCTTCGAGACCGAACGCCTCGACAGCCTTGATTCCCCGGTCGAACGCGACCCAGGCCATTACCTTCGAGTGGGTGAAGTGCCGAGGCCCACCCCGCACCTCCCAGAGTCCTTGGTCGGGGCTGCGCCACATGGTTTCGAGATGGGCGAGCAGCGCCAGTTGAAAATCCCACGCGGCACTGAGGTGCTGGAGGCCGGCGGCCCGTGCGTGATGGAGAGCGTCCGCCACCTCGCCGAATACATCGAGCTGGAGCTGGCCGGCGGCGGCATTGCCGATGCGCACGGGCTTCGAGCCCTCGTAGCCGCCGAGCCATGGAACCTCGCGCTCGGCCAGCCACCGCTCGCCCGCCACCCCGTACATGATCTGGATGTCTGAGGGGCTTCCCGCGGCGGCGCGCAGCAGCCAGTCGCGCCACGCCCGCGCCTCCTCGTGGTACCCCGCGTTCATCAGCGCCAGCAGCGTCAGCGTGGCGTCGCGCAGCCAGCAGAAGCGGTAGTCCCAGTTGCGCTGCCCGCCTAGCTGCTCAGGCAGCGATGTCGTCGGTGCGGCGACGATGCCACCGGTCGGCGCATAGGTCAGGGCCTTCAAGGTGATCAGCGAGCGGGTAACGATCCCATCGGGACGCTCGGTGGTCCGCCGGCTGCCGGCCCACGACTGCCAGAATTCCTGCGTCGACCGCAGCGCCGCTATCGCATCCACGGGCTCGGGAAGCGGCAAATGGGATTGCCCATAGCTCAGGACGAAGGGCACCTGCTGCCCGGCTGAAACGGTGAAGTCGCCAACCGTGGTGAATCCCTCGCCCCGAAGCTCGACCGGCGTGCGCAGCACCATCAAGTCAGGGCCTGCGATCGCCTGGAGCCCGCCGGCGTCGCTCCGCGTCACCCACGGTATCCGGCTGCCGTAGCCGAAGCGGACGATCAGCTCCGTGCGCATGGGCACGGTGCCGCGTATGCCGACAACCAGACGCACGAGATGCGAGGAGATCCGACCCTGGCGCAAGAGCATGAAGTCGATCAGAGCGGCCGCACTGTCATCGGAGGTGGAGAACTCGGTCTCCAGGATCAGGGTGTCGTGCCGGTAACGGCGCGTCACGCGCACGTTCGTGGCGGCTCCCGAGGCGGCCGCTGGCGCGATCTGCCAACGCCCATTGCTCGCGTCGCCCAGCAGCGCCGCGAAGCACGCCGCCGAGTCGAAGCGCGGCCAGCAAAGCCAATCGACGGACCCGTTCCTCGAGACGAGCGCGGCCGTCTCACAGTCGCCGATGAGCGCGTAATCCTCGATGCGACTAGCCATTGGTTAAGACATGCCTCCTGCCTGTGCGTCCCCCAGGTAGACTGCATCCAGCAGGCACCATACCGGCCGCCACTTGTCCCTCAACTGGCAGGGGCCTCGTGGCCGAGCAGGTCAACCGACCCGGCCGGCTGGACCCTTGCTGTTGAGATGAGCTCGCTCGGTGCATCGGAAACGACATTGGTACATTCCAAAGTCGATGGCGCGTTCGGTCGCTGTTCGGCCCCGGCTCTACTTTTCGGCGCTCGCGGGGATGGGCGCGCTGATAGCCTGGGCAGCGGGCATCCGCGAGGCGGTCGCCTGGGGCCTCAGCGCAACCATCTACCTGACCCTTGCGTTCCACGCCATGCCTACTGCAAGGGTGAAGCGCTTCGTGGCCCGCGCCGCGCGCCGTCCTGGCCAAGCCCCTGCGCCGGCTTGCCGCGTCGCCGATCTGAAAGGACAAAGCGGTGGAGTGGGGATCGTCGGGTCACATTGCGCACCTCATCGCCGCCTACGGATACTTGGCGATCGGCGTCATCGTTGCGCTGCAGAGCATGGGGCTGCCGCTGCCGGGCCAGAGCGTGCTCGTGTTGGCCGCGCTCTATGCGTCTCACCATGACCAAAACATCGGGGCGGTCGTGGCGTCCGCCGCGACGGGTGCCGTCCTCGGCGACAACGTCGGATACTGGATTGGCCGTGAGCTCGGGTATCGGCTGCTGCTACGCTACGGCGGCCGCGTCGGCCTGTCGTCCAGCAAGATCAAGCTTGGCCAATATCTGTTCCTG
>JBAPMW010000164.1:0-6343 GCA_049278815.1 Hyphomicrobiaceae bacterium | reverse complement strand
GCACGAGACGCACCTGGTTGGCGGTCGCGCTGTGGCAGCTCATGCGGTCGGACGCCAGCTGCGCCTTATGCAGCTTGATCAGGTTCTCCATCTGCCCACGCTGGCAATAGACGTTCTCGTAGAGATGCTCAGGGCTGCCTTCGAGCGAGGTTGCGACGTAGCGGATGTCGACCTCCTGGCGAAAATAGCCCGGCTCCCTCGGGTCGGGCTGCAGCGAGCACTCGATGCGCGCGATCACGCGCCTCCCCCGCGCCCAGCTCCTCGCCTTGTACTCCAGGCTCGTGTAGCAGCGCAGCTTTGCCTCCGTGCCGACGGCGTGCCAGAAGCGCAGGTGGTCGCAGGTCTCTTCAACCATGGCATCCAGCACGCTGTTGCCGGGCAGGCCGAAGATGAAGGCTTCGCCGTTGTCCTCGCACCATTGCATCACCTCGTTGCGGCCATAGTGGCTGTCGCCGCGCCAGATCAGACGCGTTCGGCGCCAATGCCTCCTGATGCGCCGCGTGACGTGCTTGACGACGGTCCGCACCTCCGTGCCCTTCGGCGTGCGCGCGGGCCGCAGGATCGCGCACACGGACGTGCCGCTTCTGACGTGATTGATGTGCATGGTGGCGAAGCCGCGCTCGTCCTGGTGTGCATTCCAGAACGCGAGTTGCTGGCCGTCGTGCGCCGCGCAGAACGTATCGTCGATGTCGATGATCTCTTCCTTGCCGGGCTTCACGGTCACGCCGAACTGGTCGACGAGCGCGCCCGTCAAACGCGCAGCCTCGACCTTGCGCGGCGCGTTCTCAAGACGGCCGTAGGTCGCTTGCTACGCCAGCGCCGCACCGCTCTGAGGGCAGCGGCCGACGGCGAGCTTCATCAGCGGATCGTGCCGCAGCCGATCGTGGTCGTTGCCGTCCTTGTGCCCGCAGGCGATGGCCGATGAGCGGGCCATGACCACCTCGAACATCGCGTGCCGAACGCGACGCTGATCGCGCTGATCGGGCATCGCAGCAGCAAGCCGCCGGCATATGCCGAGCTTGCGCTCCGCCTCGCGCAGCAGCAGCAGACCGGCATCGGATGACTGGCTGCCGCCCGCAAAATCGACTGTGAGCTTCTTGCGGCGGACGGCTGGCAGGTCGAAGGGAAGCAGCGTATCGTCGGTCATGGCGGCTGTGGCGGGGGCGGGTGACGCGCACAACTTCGTCTCGACAGCGATTTGCTACGCGAATCTCGCCACTTGCGCCACAGCCGTCAGACGATTTCTCACGATTGGCGCATGATCCGGGCTAGAGACGTTGCGGCAGGGCTTGGTGGACGCCGGCAACTCGATTCCCCGTCCGGCCCCGGGTGACGGCACTTGCCTCTGAGAGAGTGACGGAATGGACAATCAAGATCGAGGAGCTCGTTGAGCGCCTGACTGCGAATCTACCGGCTGACGCTGCCGCGCGAACTCCCGAGCAACAGGCCTGCTGGGTGCTTGCGCATATCCTCGACTGGCACCGCCGCGAGAACAAGGCGACGTGGTGGGAGCGCTATAGGCTAACCCGGATCATGCACCAGTCGTGAGAAATCGTCTGACGGCTGTGGCGCAAGTGGCGAGATTCACGTAGCAAATCGGTATCACCACGACGTGCTTCGCGTATCTGCCCCACGCCACAGCCGCCATGACCGACGATACGCTGCTTCCCTTCGACCTGCCAGCCGTCCGCCGCAAGAAGCTCACAGTGGATTTTGCGGGCGGCAACCAGTCATCCGATGCCGGTCTGCTGCTGCTGCGCGAGGCGGAGCGCAAGCTCGGCGTATGCCGGCGGCTCGCGGACGCGATGCCCGACGGCCGGGATCAGAGCCGCGTTCGCCACCGGATGTTCGAGCTGGTG
The DNA here is from genome assembly GCA_049278815.1 of Hyphomicrobiaceae bacterium. Lineage (GTDB taxonomy): Bacteria > Pseudomonadota > Alphaproteobacteria > Rhizobiales > Hyphomicrobiaceae > AWTP1-13. The sequence goes on along the minus strand of JBAPMW010000164.1, from coordinate 4,484 downwards.
ATGGCGCGCTCGTCGGCGATCGCCTGCGGGCACAAGGACGGCAACGACCACGATCGGCTGCGGCACGACCCGCTGATGAAGCTTGCCGTCGGCCGGTGTCCCGAGACCGGCGCACCGCTGGCGTCGCAATCGACCTACAGCCGTCTCGAGAACGCGCCGCGCAAAGTCGACGCCGCGCGTCTCGGTGGCGCGTTGGTCGATCAGTTCGGCGCGACCGTGAAGCCGGGCAAAGAGGAGGTCATCGACATCGACGACACCTTCTGCGCCGCGCACGGCGGCCAGCAGCTCGCGTTCTGGAATGCGCACCAGGACGAGCGCGGCTTCGCCACCATGCACATCAATCACGTCAGAAGCGGCACGCCGATCGCCGCGATCCTGCGGCCGGCGCGCACGCCGAAGGGCACGGAGGTGCGGACCGTCGTCAAGCACGTCAGCCGGCGCCTCAAGAGGCATTGGCACCGAACACGCCTGATCTGGCGCGGCGACAGCCACTACGGCCGCAACGAGGTGATGGAATGGTGCGAGGAGGCCGGCGAAGCCTTCATCTTCGGCCTGCCCGGCAACAGCGTGCTGGATGCCATGGTCGAGGAGACCTGCGACCACCTGCGCTTCTGGCATGCCGACGGCACGGAGGAAAAGCTGCGCTGCTACACGAGCCTGGAGTACAAGGCGAGGAGCTGGGCGCGCGCACGGCGGGTGATCGCGCGCATCGAGTGCTCGCTGCAGCCCGACCCGAAGGAGCCGGGCTACTACCGGCAGGAGGTCGACGTGCGCTACGTCGCCACCTCGCTCGAAGGCAGCCCGCAGCACCTCTACGAGAACGTGTACTGCCAGCGTGGGCAGATGGAGAACCTGATCAAGCTGCACAAGGCGCAGCTGGCGTCCGACCGCATGAGCTGCCACAGCGCAACCGCCAACCAGGTGCGTCTGGTGCTGCACACGGCCGCGTTCTGGCTGATGCACGGCGTGCGCGCTGCGATACCGGCGACGAGCCGGCTGGCGACGGCCGAGTTCGCGACAATCCGTGAGCGCCTCGTCAAGATCGGCGCGCGCGTGATCGAGCATGCGGCACGCATCCGCATCCAGCTGCCGACGAGCTGCCCCGAAGGCGCGCTGTTCAGAGCAATCGCGCTCGGGATGATGGCGTCGGGCCCATGAGCCCCGGGGCCGTCGCCCCGTCGAGCCGCCGAGCGAGGCAGATCTACCCCCAGCGCGTTGCACGATGAGTTGGTGCCCACACCGCCCAGGCGCGGCGGGCCCACGGCATGCGTCCGCCATCAGGCGTGCCAAACGGCCTGTCGTCATGCATGATCCGGGCTAACATATTGTCTGCATCGGCGATATGGCCTGCCGGCGGTGGCCTTGCCGGGCCGCCGGCTGGTCCATAATAGAGATGGAACAGGGCCTCGGCGCTTAGATCGGTCCTCCTGATTTCAAAATACCGGATATTAAAATACCCTGAAGAAAATCCACGCCCTGGAAATAGTGACATGGCTTTTATTCTTGGAAAGCTTGGGTACACTCGTATTGAGCTAGCAGGTCGTTGAAAAGTGGCTGTGACAGCGTAGCGCAAATCAGATTCTCGTCTCGCCTCGGAAAGGGGAGGCGGCGATGCGCGGATCGGATGCGGTGACCGGGGCGATGTTCTCGTACGTGGACATCGAGGCGCGCGTCCCAGCCAAGCATCCGATCCGGGTGATGCGGCGCATCGTCAACGAGGTGCTGGAGCGCCTCGATGCCGATTTCGCCGCGATGTACGCGACGATCGGCCGGCCCTCGATCGCACCCGAGAAGCTCCTGCGCGCCTCGCAGCTGCAGGCGTTCTTCACGGTGCGCTCCGAGCGGCTCCTGATGGAGCGTCTCGACTACGACCTGATGTTCCGCTGGTTCATGGGGCTCGGCATCGACGATCCGGTGTGGGACCATTCGACCTTCTCCAAGAACCGCGACCGCCTGCTTCAGGCCGATATCGCGCGCAAGCTCCTCAAGAGCATCCTGGAGCATAAGGAGGTGGCCCCGCTGCTCTCCGACGAGCACTTCACGGTGGACGGCACGCTCGTCACCGCCTGGGCCTCCTTGAAGAGCTTCGTGCCGAAGGACGCGGCTGCAAAAGTGGAGCCGCCGCCACCTGACAACGATAGCGTGGGCAAGCCGCCGGTATCGGGGGCGAAGCCCGAGGACGAGGCGGCAGGACAACCGCAGAAGGAAGAGCCAGCAGCGCAACCGACCTCCGCCGAGCCCAGCAAACCCGAGAGCGCCACGCCGATGCAGACCGCCGGCGGCGCCGACAAGGCCTACGATACGGCCGGCTTCGTCGCCGACCTCAGGTCCATGTGCGTCACCCCGCACGTCGCCCTGCAATGGTCTTGGCCCAGCCGAACGGCTCCTCGACAGCTTGCGCCGATGTCGGCCGGGTATTCCGATCGAAGCCGGCCACCATTTCCCTGAGCGGCAGCGGTTGGGGCCACGGAGCACGTAAGAAGTCCACACCGTGGTGGCGCTTGGCTTTGACATTGTGCGGACTTGCAGGGGCAGTTGTGGAGGCATTGACAGCGGCGGCGACCGCAATTCACAGTCTAGCCGGGTCGGAACTTTCCCTGTTCCGAGGCTTTCCGAGGGGAGCTGCGGGCCATGCCTCAAATCGCCGGCGACGATGGAGTCGCTTTGAACTATGCCGTTCGCGGCTCAGGCGGCGCCAGTGTCGTTTATCTGCACGGCATGGGCGGCAATGTCGGTACGTGGCAAAGGCTCTGGGATGAATTGGCCGCAGAGAGCTACCAGCACGTCGGGCTTGATTTCCGTGGGCACGGCGGCTCAACGCGATCACCGTGCGAGCTGACCAACGAACGGTCGAGTCGGGACGTTCTGAACCTCGCCGACGCCCTGGGCCTCGAGCACTTCGCCGTGGTGGGGCACAGCATGGGCGGGAAGGTCGCCATGAGGCTCGCCGCGATGGCTCCCGATCGCATTCTTGGGCTTGCGTTGATTGGCTCCCCAGGCCCCGGGCTGGTACCGCTGCGGCGGGAGGACGTGGCCGAGTTCATGGCCACATATCAGGATGTTGCGGTGACCGAAGCGTTCTTCCGCCCCTGGTTCAAGGTCTGGCCGAACGCCACCGTGGACGACTGGATCCGGAGCTTCTCTGCCCTTCCAGAATGGGCGCTGCACGCTGCCGCCGAAATGTCCATTTGGACGAACATTGCCGTTGACGTTCGCGGCGTCAAAGTGCCCGCCCTACTCATCGCCGGTGACGACGACCCAGTCTACGGGTCGGCATACCAGCGGCAGGAAGTGCTGCCTTTCTTCCCGGCGGGGCGCCTGGTTTCGGTGCCCGATTGCGGCCACGGGTTGATCCTCGAGAGGCCGCGCGAGATCGCGCTGCACGTCGGGGCTTTTCTTCGTGAAGTTTGGACGCCCGATATCGAGGGGCTGATGACGTTCAGCCTAGCCGCCCTTCGCGTTCGTTCGCCAGGTTGGCTAAGCTATTTACTTGATAACGATTTTCCTGTCTCGTCGAGTCCTTCCCCTCCTGGGGGCTCAGCCGGTGCACAGACGTGACGAAATTGGTTCGATGTGGTACAAGGAATACCAAGGTCTCACTCCGTGAGCACCTTTAAATGACGCGCATTTCTGCCTGGAAGGTTCCGTCACGCTTGCGTGCGCCAGCACGTTGAGAGGTCGCGTTCGGCAGGGAGGCCGGCCGTGAAACAGGAAGAGATCGAGCGGGCGCTCGAGGTCTGCTACGACGCCATTCTGGCGCCGGAGATCTGGCCCGATGCCATGCACAGGCTGGCTAAATCAGTCGGTGCTGCAGGCTGCCGATTCCGGGTGCGGACGGGAGAGCGAGCCGTTCTCCAGCTCCCGGCGTCCCCCGCTCTCGGTGCGTTCCTCGCTGAATTTGCGCGTGACGGCTGGTGGCGAAACGACCCGCGCGCAGCCCCCGGTTACGCACTCGTTGCTTCGGGCGCACGTGTGGTGATCGATCACGATATCGCAAGCGACGAGGAGCGTCGCAAGCTGCCATTTTACGCCGATTTTTCGCACCGTCATGACCTCCCCTGGTGGTGCGCAGTTCCGTTGACCACTGGTGACGATGTTTGGGTCCTGTCGCTGTTTCGCAATGGCAGACAGGGGCCCTTCAACCGTCGGGAGGCTCAGCGGCTCCCGTCGCTCGCCCCCCACGGGGCGCGGATGATCCGCTCTCGAAGCAATTCGAGCAGCGGCATGCGGCCGGGCAGCTGGACATGCTCGACCGCCTGGCCTGTGCCGCGGTTCTCATCGACTGGCGCGGCATGGTGCTGCGCGTGAACCGGCACGCCGACGCGCTCATGGGCGACGGCCTCCAGGTCTGCCGCGGCGCGCTTATGGCGTCGGACGCGCGCAGCAACCGCGACCTGCGACAGCTCGTGGACCGGGTGCGCGCCGGCCCCCTTTCGCGAGCGGCCCCGCCGCCAAGCCGCGTGCTCGTGCGCCGCGCGGAGAAG
>JBAPMW010000163.1:0-4373 GCA_049278815.1 Hyphomicrobiaceae bacterium | reverse complement strand
CCGACGAAGTGGATGCCGGCGGTGGCCTGCTGCGGATCGGGCAGGCAGATCTCATCCGCAGCCAGCAGCGCCGCGCCGAGCTCAACCGCATCGCCGACCGCCGGCGCCGCATCGCCGCGGCGCACGGCGATGGCCGTCGCTACCGTGCCGATGTCGACGGCGGACCCCGGCGCCACAAGGTCTTGCCGCGTCAGCCCGTCGATGACCGCGCGCGTGAGGATGAGCAGGTCGGCGGGCGTGCCCGCCAGCAGCCGCTCGCGCATGGCCCCGACGGCGCCGAACGTGGCGTCGATGTCGCAGCCGGTCTCAGCCTTGAAACGAGGCGCCAGGGCGCCGACCAGCCCTTGCGCCGCCCCGCCGCTCAGCACGACAAGCTTTGTGGACATGCCCCCTCCGCTACGCTGTCAGCGTATCCCTGAGACACGTCGCCATCGCGCAACCCGCGCGTTGGCTGGCATCGTCCCTATTTCTCGCCCTTCACGAACGCCAGGATCGGCCCGCTCAAAGCGGTGTCGGCAGTGTTGATCGCGTAGACCTCCGACATGTGGCTGTGCTTAGCCAACGGCAGGAAACGCGGGCAGCGTCCGGCCTTGCACAGGGCCTCGTTGAGCTGTTTGGCCTGCTGGTGGAACACGGGCGGGTCGAGCTCGGCGTACGCCACCAGCAGCGGGATCTGTGCCGCAGCGAGACCGGCAAGCGACGAGCGCTCGGCGTACTTCGAGGGGTCCTCGCCGAAATACGCCTTCTCGGGTGGGCCCGGCGGCATGGCCGTGAGGTCGTAGAGCCCGGAGAGCAGGATCGCCCCCGCGAGCGCGATGCCCTTGGGACCATAAAACTGACGGTGCGCCACATAGCTCGCCACGTGCACCGCGCCGGCGGAGTGCCCCATCAGGAAGACACGGGCCGAATCGCCGCCGTGAGCCGCAATGGTCTCGCTCACCCAGCGTATGGCGGCGCCGAGGTCCTCCGCCGCGGCCGGCCACTGGTGCTGCGGCGCCAGGCGATAGGTGGCGTTGACACCCACCAGACCGTTGCGAGCGGCGAACAGCATGATGTTGTCGTAGAAGGGGCCGCCGGGCGGCGAGCGTCTGTTGCCGAGTGTGAAGGCCCCGCCGTGCACGAACATCAGGACCCCGCGCGGGCTCGTCGCCGGCGCCTCGGGCACGAACACGTCGAGCAGGTGGCGCTCGTCCGTGCCGTACTTGATGTCGCGGGTAACCTTCACACCCGCATAGGGCTCCTTGGGCTGCAGCGGGCCGTAAAGCTTGGCGGTCTCGGGCGGATTGATCACCGCCCCCAGCTCGGCGAGCTTCCGCTCGATAGCGCCCGGCATTCCGCCTGTCTGTGCAGCGCCGGGCGCAGCCATAAGCGCAAGCAGCAAGGCCGCGCCGAGGACAGGCGCGCTTCGTCCTTTGAGCATGATGTTTCCCCCTCTGTCGTTGTTAAGGCTGTTGCGAGGCGAAGAGTTCGGCGATTGCGGCTGACGCGGCAATGCCCGACCCCCACCCTGCCTTCGTCACCCCGCTTTGGCCACCGGCGCCCCGGCGGCGACCCAACGCTCCAGCGGCTCGGCCAGGTCCTCCAGCGGCCGGTAGCCGTTGGTGACGAGGGCATAGCCGCGCTCCTCGCTGCCGGCGATCAGCGTCGGAAAGCCCCGGATGCCGAGCGACTGGGCGGTGAGGAAGTCGCGGAACGTCTCGTTGCGCGCCTCCGGACTGGCAAAGGCCTGAGCGAAGCCGGCCCGGTCGAAGCCCGCCTCCTCGGCCACGTCGGCGATGGCCTCAGGCGCGGTCATGTCGCGGTTCTCGGCGTAGAACGCCTGCTGGATGCGCGCCATGAGGGGCAGCGCCATGCGCGGCACCAGCCGCCGCGCCGTCACCACCGCCCGGCAGGCGGGCTCGGTGTCGTAAACGAAGCCCTCGCGGGTGAAGAAGCCCATGTCGAAGGGCTGGCCGGTGGCGGCGCCAACGCGGGTCCAGGCGCTGCGGATGTAGTCCTTGTCCTGCTGGCGCATCGGCTCGGTGTTGCCGGCGCGCAGGCCGCCCATGACGAGGTCGAGCGGCACCCTGGCCTCGAACCGCTCCGCCAGCGCTGAGATCACCGGCGAGAACCCATAGCACCAGGAGCACATGGGGTCGGCGAAATAGACGAGGCGGGTGGGCGGTGGCGTTTCCATCATTCTCTCCGGAAGCCGGCAGGCGACTATAGCCGATATCTCAATCGGTTCACCAAGCTCGCCCCGGAGCGGCGAACGCCGTGCTCCTATGTGTTTTCACTCAGGCTGCGCGTCTCGCCTTGTGCCGGCTTCGGTTTTCCTGTCGGCAGGAAGCCGCCGGACTGGCGGTTCCACAGCTCGGCGTAGAGGCCACCGCAGCGCAACAGCGCGGCGTGATCGCCCTCCTCGACGATCCTGCCCTGGTTGAGCACGATCAGCCGGTCCATTGCCGCAATGGTCGAGAGCCGGTGGGCGATGGCGATCACGGTCTTGCCGGCCATCAGGTTGAAGAGTTGCTCCTGGATCGCCGCCTCGGCCTCGCTGTCGAGCGCGCTCGTGGCCTCGTCCATGACCAGGATGCGCGCGTTCTTCAGGAGCACGCGGGCGATGGCGATGCGCTGGCGCTGGCCGCCGGAGAGCTTCACACCGCGCTCGCCGACGCGCGCCTCGTAGCCGTTGCGGCCGTCGTTGTCCTCCAGCTTGAGGATGAACTCGTGCGCATGCGCGCGCTTTGCCGCCTCGACGGCCGCGTCCATGCCGGCGTCGGGCTGGCCGTAGAGGATGTTCTCCAGCACCGAGCGGTGCAGCAGCGAGGTATCCTGCGTCACCATGCCGACGGCGGCGCGCAGGCTCTCCTGCGTCACGGTGGCGATGTCCTGGCCGTCGATGAAGATCCGCCCCTTCTCCAGATCGTAGAAGCGCAGGAGCAGGTTGACGAGGGTCGACTTGCCGGCGCCCGAGCGGCCGATCAGCCCCACCTTCTCGCCCGGCCGGATGGTGAGCGACAGCCCGTCGATGACGCGGGTGGGGTCGGCGCCTGGCAGGCCCTTGGCGCTGCCGTAGTTGAAGCCGATGCCCTCGAAGCGGATCTCGCCCTGGGAGACCACGAGATCGCGCGCCGCCGGCCGGTCGACGATGCCGTGCGGGCGGGCGATGGTGTCCATGCCCTCCTGCACGACGCCCACGTTCTCGAAGATGCTGGCGACGAGGTTGAGCACCCCGCCCGCCATCTGGCTGATGCGCAGGACCAGCGCCGTCACCAGCGCGATGGCGCCGAGCGAGATGCTCTCCCGGCTCCAGAGCCAGAGCGCGAGGCCCGTGGTGCCGGCGATGAGCAGCCCGTTCAGGGTGAACAGGAGGGCGGTCATCAACGTCGTGAGGCGGACGTAGCGGCGATGCTTCGCCGTCTGCTCCTCGAAGGCGGCGCGCGCGTAGGCGTCCTCCCGCTCGGCGTGGGCGAAGAGCTTGACGGTGAGGATGTTCGTGTAGCTGTCGACGACCCGCCCGAGCAGCATGGAGCGCGCCTCGGAGTTGTCGGTCGCGCGCTCGCGGATGCGCGGCACCAGCCAGGCGACGATCCCCACGTAGGCGGCAAGCCAGATGAGGAGGGGGATGGTGAGGCGCGAATCAGCGGCCCAGAACAGCGCCAGTGCGCTCAGCCACTGCACGGCCACGTACACGGCGGCGTCGCTGAGCTGGAGGATCGAATCGCGCATGGCCGACCCGGTCTGCATGAGCTTGTTGGCCACCCTGCCGGCGAAATCGTTCTGGAAGAAGCCGAGGCTCTGGCGCAGCATGTGGCGATGCGACTGCCAGCGCACGCGCGTCTGGAAGGGCGAGGAGAGCACCTGGCTCTTGCTGAGCTCGTAGCCCACGAAAAGGACGGGCCGCGCGATCAGCACCACGAACGCCATCCACAGCAGGAGCACCGCGTGATCGGTGAAGAGCGCTGCCGGGTTGGCGCTGCCCTTGAGCAGGTCGATGAGGTCGGCGACGAACTTCGCGAGCGCCACCTCGACCACCGCCGTGAGCAGGTCGAAGACCAGCACCATGAGGAACGCCGGCCAGACCGGCTGCACGAAATGCCAGTAGAACGCCCACAGCGGCCGGGGCGGATGCTCGCTCGCCGGGCGCTTGAACGGATCGATGCGCGTTTCAAGCCAGCGGAGCATCTCGCTTCCTCAAATTGACCGCCAAATTGGCCGCATGACATTGCCGGCGGAGCGAGTGCGCCGCCGGCGTGAAACCGGATGAGTGTGTTGTCTTTGCGCGTCGCGGCCGAAAATGCTCCGCCGCCACACGGTGCGGTGCGTACCGGTCGATTATGTCTATTCTGCAGCGTTGCTCTGGAGCATCCGGCCGATCCGCTATACCTTCC
>JBAPMW010000162.1:0-3511 GCA_049278815.1 Hyphomicrobiaceae bacterium | reverse complement strand
CGCCACGGGGCGCCTGCACGCGCGGGGGCCGGTGGGGGTGGAGCAGCTCACCACGTTCAAGTACGTGGTGCGGGGCTCCGGGCAGGTGCGGCCGGGGTAAGCCGTGCTATCCTTACCGGGCTCTCTGGGGCCGCAGGATTGGACGGATGCTCTACCGGTTCGAGGATCTTGCTCTTGACACAGATCGGCGCGAGCTGCACCGCGGAGCCGATCTCGTTCCTATCGAGCCACAGGCCTTCGATCTGCTGGAGCTCCTGATCCGTAACCGCGCCCGGGTGGTCAGCAAGAGCGACCTCATCGAGGCCATCTGGGCGGGACGCGTAGTATCGGAAGCGGCGTTGACCACGTGCGTCAACGCGGTGCGCCGGGCGATCGGGGACAGCGGCGAGGCGCAGCGCCTGATCAAGACGCTTCCGCGCAAGGGCATCCGCTTTGTCGGCTCCGTGCGTGAAGAGCCCGGGTCTGCCGAGACGGCGTCTCCGCAGATTGTGGCTGAGCCTTCGAAGCCCACGCTGGCTCTTCCGGACAAGCCCTCCATCGCCGTGCTGCCTTTCACCAACATGAGCGGAGACCCGGAGCAGGACTACTTCGCCGACGGCATTGCGGAGGAGGTGATCACCGCGCTGTCGCGCTGCGCCTCGCTGTTCGTGATCGCGCGCAACTCATCGTTCACCTACAAGGGCAAGGCGGTCGACGTGCGTCAGGTCGGGCGCGAGCTTGGCGTGCGCTATGTGCTGGAGGGCAGTGTCCGGCGCGGCGGCAATCGCCTGCGCATCACCGGACAGCTCGTCGATGCGGCCTCGGGCTCGCAGATCTGGGCCGATCGCTTCGAAGGCGACAGCAGCGACGTCTTCCGCCTCCAGGATTGCATCAGCGAAAGCGTGGTGGGTGCGATCGAGCCGACACTGCATCTCGCGGAGATCGCCCGATCGAGGCAGAAGCCAGAGTCCAGTCTGGACGCTTACGATCTCTATCTTCGTGCCCTGCAGCTCGAGTACCGGTTCACCGGGGAGAGTCTCGCCGAAGCCATCCGCTGCCTGGAGCGCGCTGTCGCAATCGATTCCTCCTTCGCGCCCGCCATGGCCCTTGCGGCCTATTGCTACGCCGAGCGCGCGTTCCAGGCCTGGGCCGCAGACTACGAGGCGGAGGCAGCAGAGGCGAAGCGCTTGGCAAACCGGGCGATTGAATTCGATCCGCAGAACGGCGACGTCTTGTGGATGTCCGCCTTTGCGATTGGATTCCTGGGCGGCGAAATCGTGCGTTCCAAGGAGCTCTTTGAGCGCGCGCTGGCAATCAATCCGAATTCATCCATGGCGCTGACGATGAGCTGCTGGCCCGACAGGGTGTTGGGCGACATAGCGACGATGCGGGACCGGCTGGCGCGGGCACGGCGGCTCAGTCCGCGCGATCCGCGTGAATGGATGATGTCGATGACAACCGCCATGATGCACTCGTGGCAGCATGAGTTCCCCGAGGCCGTCGCATGGGCCGAAAAAGCCATCAGACAGAACCCGCGGGCGCTGCCGGCGCTGCGAACCCTGGTCGTCGGCCTGGTCCATTCCAAACAGGCCGAGCGGGCCAAGGCGATCGTCGGGGAGATTCTGCGGATCGATCCCACATTCACCGTCTCCGGCTGGCAGCGGCAGCGCGCCCCCCAATACCGCGACAACAATCCGCGCTGGCAGTTCATTCTCGACGCCTACCGCGCTGCCGGTGTGCCGGAATAGACGGGGGGCGCCTGAACGGGGCCAAGTCCCGTCGTGACGGTCAGGGCGCGCTCCGCCGCGCCTCGGCCCGGTCTGCATCTGCCGGGCGAGACGGCGGACCTGCTCGCCGCTCAAGCTGCGCTCGTGGCAATCGAGCTCTCGTAGCTGCACGATCCCATGCCGGTGTCGGCAAAGATGGCGTGGTCGGCGATCCACCTGAAGGTCTCGTCGAAGACCTCCTTGGTGTAGGGCTCGAACACCAAGCGCTCACCGGACCCCCACCGGCGCGTGTCCATGACGGCGTGCCAGCGCACCGGGAATTCCCGCTTGTAGTAGTGCGTGTAGCGATCGGGTCTCAGATCGATGTCGCGCTGAGCCTGACGCAGGGCGCGGAAGAACTTGGCCAGGTCCTCGGGATCGGGGTTGCCGTGCACCATGGTGGCGATCATGAAGCTCGCGTCGATGATCTTGCGGAAGCCGAGCTGCTCGGCGAGGTAGTAGGGGCCGCTGAACAGCGTGCAGGCCGGCACCTTGCCGTCGAGCAGAAGCTCCATGCGCCTGAACAGCATGCCGTCGGCGAACGACAGACTGATCTTGTCCGCGGGCAGGTATTGCTCCAGCGCCTGGATGGTCGAGTAGTGGCTGCCCGATTGGTAGCCGACTGAGATCGGCACCCCGGCAAGGTCCTCCGGCGCCCTCACCGGTGAATCTGCGGGCACAAACACGCCGGCGGGCGTAACGGAGTACAGGCCGGGGTAGAGCTTGCCGTGGCCCGACGAGGCGGCCACGCCCACCGTCCAGTGGCAGGCGCAGCTCACGTCGGCGGCACGGCCCTTCTCGAACGACTGAAAGGCGCCGACCTTGTCGCCCTTGTCGTGGACCTTGCCGTCGGTCGCCTGCACCAGCTCGCGAAACTCGTAGTCGAGGCCCTCGGCCTTGAAGTACCCCTTCTCCTCCGCCACCCATTCCTGCAGCCGGAAGTGGGGCTCGATGATGAACTTCGACATGTCGCCTCTCCTATCGATGCTTTCCTCGGCGGGGCCAGGGCGAGTTGGCGCAGGATCCGGGGCCAGCGTCTCCTTCCGGCGCTTGAGTGGGATTGACGATAGCATGGCGCTCCCGTGGCCGCTTGAGGAGCGCCTTAGGAACTCTGAGGGACGGCTTGTTTTTTACTGACCCCAGCGCTGAGTGAACAGCGAGGGCAGCGGCAGGCGCCGCCCGGATCCCCTCTCCCCGCACTTCGCGGGGAGAGGGTTAGGGTGAGGGGCAGCCGCAAGGGAAAAGCCCTCCGCGCGGGGCCACGAGTTGCGCACCGGAACCGTAGGGTGGGTTAGGGCCCGAAGGCCCGTAACCCACCATTGGCCGGCACACCGTGGCATAGCGGGCTACGTGCTATCGCCGGCCCTTCGCTGCGGGCTGGGTTCGAGTCGAGTAATGGCGACAAATGCCGATATCGTAATTTTCGTTTGACAATGCGGCCGATGTTGCTATTGTGTTCTTGCACTTCTCTTGCGTAATTTGCTGGGGCGCCGGCGTTACGCCGGAGCGGACGCGGGTTTCAGCGGGCACGCCTACCTGCTGCCGGCGTTGGCATTGGGCCTGCGAGAGCGCGGAGCTCGCGTCCGCGGGGCAGGGTGCCCGCGAGCTGGCGCGTTCGCCGCGAGGCTTGCTGCCGCCTTGTGCGGCCTGTCTGACGAGCGATGGCGTTGGGTGGGGCACGTCGACCGCGCGGCTGCGACTGCTGCCGCTGTCGCCAATCCTTTTGTTCGCCCCCCGGCGGAGCCATCCTTCCGTCCCGGCCGCAC